>JBKJRK010000278.1:0-6053 GCA_046593135.1 Tepidisphaeraceae bacterium
GTGCAATAGTTCCGCGGTCAATAGCCGGTGCCATTCGCCGTCGAGGGCTGCCGGCTTGACCAGCCCGGCGGACGCGATGGAGGGCCGGGTGTCGGGGTTGAGAATTGACACCGTTGCACCGACAACCACCTGAGCCGCCCACACCGCGACGATTGCCCCCGCGACAAAATACGTCGCGACGATTCTCCGGCCGCCCAGCCAAACGCCATATCGCAGTGCCGCCGCCTGCTCGGCAAGGTAGCCGAAGGAGCGGCGGAGGCGCGACAGCGCCCAAACGTCCTGCGCCGAGGGCACGATCACGAACAATAGGAAGACCGCCAGATACAGCGGCGGCACTTTCATGGGCGCGTTCGTCCGCGTCTGGAGCCACCACATGTAATAGAGGTAAGCGACGCCCAGCCCGAGGAGGGCCGCGTCGATGCGCAAGTTGTGCCGAAGGTCGGCCCGGGCGCGCTCCCGCAACGGCTCGATGAGCCACGGCAGTTCGGCCGGCGGAACCAGCCGGGGCGTTTCGGGGGTCCAAACCAGCTCGACGTATTGCTTGCCCGTCGAGCGGCAGCGTTCGACCAACTCTTCCCGCGTGCACGGATAAGACCGGCCGTGGTAGCGCCAGCCGTACTCCCCTTCATGGGGCCTCGGCGGGAGCAAGTCCGGCGCATCCCATGGCGCAGCCCGGGCCGAAATCGGCGAGGGTGGCGTAACCGAAGCTGGGGTACCGCTTTCCAAGCCCTGCGATTCTACGGTGAACGGAAGATGCCGCACAGGGGGCGGCATTCGCACCACTGCCTGTTCCAAAGAAACCGACCGGGCTGAACATAAGATCGGCGGGAAGAAAATGATGTATTCAGCCCGCCCCTCTGACGCCGGCAAAAAAAGACGGTATGATATGCAACCCGCTGCCGACGCAAGTGCGTAGGAGCGATTCCATTTCACCAGTCTGAGCTAAGCCGCCTATGAAACGATATCTGGCGCCGACGGCTGAATTGTTGACACGCACCTGGCTGGCATTGATTGCCTGCGCCATGACCGCCGTCGTCGCGCGGGTCGATGCGGCGCCGCCGCCCGGCGCGCTCGACTTCAACCGCGACATCCAGCCGATCCTTTCCGAAAACTGCTACTTCTGCCACGGCCCCGACTCGGCCAACCTCAAGGCCGGGCTCCGGATGGACAAGGAAGCCATCGCCAAGTCCGACCTCGGCGAAGGCCGGCGGGCGATCGTGCCGGGCAAGAGCGGCGAAAGCGAAATGATCCGGCGGCTGCTTTCGTCAGACCCCGAAGAAGTGATGCCGCCCAAAGAATCGCACCGCGAGGTCACGCCGGCACAAATTCAGACGCTCAAGAAGTGGATCGACCAGGGAGCGGTGTGGGGCGTGCATTGGTCGTTCGTGCCGCCGAAACGTCACGCATTGCCAACCGTGCGGAATGGGAAATGGGGTCGGAACCCCATCGACGCGTTTGTGCTGGCCCGCCTGGAAAAGGAGAAGGTCGACCCTTCGCCCCAAGCCGGCAAAGAAAAGCTCATCCGGCGTGTGATGCTCGACCTCACCGGCCTGCCGCCGACGCCGGAGGAAGTCGACGCGTTTGTCGCAGATAAATCACCGGACGCGTACGAAAAGCTCGTCGGCCGCTTGCTGGCGTCGCCGAAGTACGGCGAGCGCATGGTGATCGACTGGCTCGACGCCTCGCGCTACGCCGACACCAACGGCTACCAAGGCGACCCCACGCGAACGAGCTGGCCGTGGCGGGATTGGGTCGTCGAGGCGATGAACGCGAACATGCCCTTCGACCAGTTCGTCACGAAGCAGCTCGCCGGCGACCTGTTGCCCAACGCCACCATGAAGGACCGCATCGCCACGGCCTTCAACCGCAATCACACCTTCAACGCAGAAGGCGGGCGCATCCCCGAGGAAACGCGCGTCGAAAACGTGATGGACCGCACGGAGACCGTCGGCACGGTCTTCATGGGCCTGACGATCGGCTGCACGCGCTGCCACGACCACAAGTTCGACCCGATCACGCAGAAGGAGTACTACAGCCTTTCCGCGTACTTCAACAACTGCTCGGAAACCGGGGAACCCGACTACTCCGGCGGGATGGGCAACGTCGTGCCCGTCACGAACTTCTCGACGCCGGAACAGGACGCGAAGCTCGCGGCCCTGCGCGCCACCCTGGCAGACGCCGAGGCGAAGCTGGCGGCGGTCATGCCGCAGATCGACTCCGATCAGACGGCGTGGGAAAGTGAAGTGGCGAAGAGCGGCCCCCCGACCTGGGAAGAGGTCGAGCCGACCGCACTTTACGCCGGGAGCGGTGCGACGCTTAAGAAACTTCCCGAGGACAACTCGGTCCTCGCCGACGACATTCTCTCCACGACCGACACGTACTTCGTCACGCTGAAATCTCCGCACAAGAACCTCACCGGCCTGAAGCTGGAAGTCCTCGGCTACACGTCGCTTCCGGACGGCGGGCCGGGACGGGGGCCGAAGGGGAACTTCGTCCTCACCGGCCTTGCCGGGGAGGCCGTCAGCGCCAAAGACGCCAACCAGCAGTCCCCGCTCGGGTTTCGTATGGGCGGCGCCACCGCCGACTTTTCGGCGCCAAACTGGAACGTCAACGGCGCAGTCCGGATCCCGGACGGTGAGTCGTCAGGCGGTGCCGGCTGGTCCGTTGCTGGCGCGCCGAAGAAGGAAGTAGCGGCGTACTTCCCGTTTGCGCAGCCGGTCGGCTTTGACGGGGGAACCGTCATCAAGCTTCAACTCCGCCAGCATTTCGCCGGCTACATCCCCCCTCCCTTTGACCCCCGCGCCGCTCCGGTTTTCCCTCCCGGCGGAGTACCCGTCCCTCCTCCCCCGGGCGCCCCACCTGTTCCGGGCGCGCCTCCTGTTCCGGGCGCGCCTCCTGATTCTGCACTCCTTCCTGCTCCCGGCGCCCCGCCAGTCCCAGGCGCGCCGCCTGAAGCTGCACTCCCTCCCGCTCCGGGTGCCCCCCCGGCCCTCGGCGTTCCGCCTGAGTCTGCGCTTCCTCCAGCTCCGGGCACCCGTCCGGCTCCGGGTGCGCCGGCTGAATCTGCCCTTCCGCCAACTCCGGGGGCTCCTCCGGCCCCGGGCGTTCCGCCTGAGTCTGCGCTTCCGCCCGCTCCCGGCGCTCCCTCGGCTCCGGGCGTTCCGCCCGCCCCGAACATCCCTCCCGGCGACGGCCTGCCCCCCGCCCCGGGTGTCCCGCTCGCCCCGGGCGTACCTCCTGCTCCGGGTGTGCCGCTTGCGCCGGGCGTGCCTCCTGATCCGGGTGTCCCGGTTCCACCCAATGTGGACGGTCAAGCTGTTCCTCCTGCGCCGCCGGTTCCTCCTGATCGGACCACTGGTAACGACGTGGGAATCGCGCCGCCTTCCTTCGTTCCTCCGCCTCCGGGTTTCCCCGGCGGGCCGGGCACGCCGATGGGCCAACTGTTAATCGGCCGGTTCCGTCTTTCGGTAACGACCGGGCACTTACTCCCTCCCGAGATGACCGCCATCTTCGCCGTCGCCGCCGACAAGCGCAACGACGAACAGAAAATGCAGCTGCGCGAGTTTTACCGCGCGAACGTCTCCAGAATTTTTACGCCGCTCAATAAAACCGCCGAGTCCGCCAGGCAGGCCTTGGAAGAATTCGACCGGGAAGTCCTGAAGGTGATGGTGATGGACGACGCGAAGCCGCGCGAAACGAAAGTGCTGGCGCGCGGCGCGTATGGCAATCCGGTCGGCGAGAAGCTCGAGCCCGGCGTTCCCGCGGTTCTCAGCAAGATGCCTGACGGCGCTCCGAAAAACCGACTCGGGTTCGCCAAATGGCTCGCCGACCCCGCCAACCCCCTGTTCGCGCGAGTCACCGTCAACCGCTACTGGCAAACGTTTTTTGGTACGGGGTTGGTCAAGACCACCGACGACTTCGGCTTGCAAGGTGAAAAGCCGACTCACCCGGAACTGCTCGACTGGCTGGCTGTGCAATTCCGCGAGAGCGGCTGGGACGTGAAAGCGATTCACCGCCTTATCGTGACCAGCAGCACCTACCGCCAGTCGTCGAAGGTGACGCCGGAGATGGTGGAACTGGACCCCGCCAACCGCCTGCTCGCCCGCGGCCCGCGATACCGGCTGTCCAGCTTCGCCATCCGCGACCAGGCTTTGGCCGTCAGCGGGCTGCTCGTCGACAAGATGGGCGGCGCGCCGGTGAAGCCGTATCAACCCCCCGGCGTATGGGAAGAAATGAGCCTCGACCAGATTTTTTACGCGCCCGACGAGGACGACGGGCTTTATCGGCGGAGCCTGTACACGTTTTGGCGGCGCACGGTGGCGCCGAGCACGATGTTCGACGTCCCCTCGCGCACGGTGTGCAGCGTGCGGCAGGTCCGGACGAATACGCCGTTGCAGGCGCTGGCATTATTAAATGACACCACGTACGTCGAAGCGGCCCGCGTTCTGTCCGAGAAGCTGCTGCTCGACAAAAGCAAGGCTGACGGCCAGCGCTTGGAGCGGATTTTCCGCCTCATTACCGGGCGCAAGCCGACCGAGCCTGAGCGGAAGATTCTGACGTCGTCCCTTGCCCGCCTTAGAAAACAGTACGCCGCCGACAAGGAGGCCGCCGACAAGCTGCTGAGCGTCGGCATGAAACAGCGTGACCCGAGCCTGGACGCCGGCGAGTTGGCCGCCTGGACGACGGTAGCCGGGATGGTGATGAACCTGGACGAGACGATCACGAAAGAGTGAAGCGAAGGCCGGCAGATTTTTTGTTCTTTTATGTGGGTAGAATCGAGCTATGACTAGCCAAGATCTTCTTCGAAAGTTGAACGATGATCCGTTCGAGTCATTTAGGTTGAGACTGGTAAACGACGTCACGTACGACGTGCGCGATCCGGGGATGGTCATAGTCGGCGACACCAGCGCCGTGATCGCGACCCGAAATATTCGGGACGGAGACGGTCACATGGTTACGACCGATTGGCGGACGATTTCGATCAGTCACATTCTCGAGTTCTCCGACCTTGATGAAAAGCCTTCGGTCGGCAAACGTAAACGAGCGTAATGGATTCAAACATGAACCCGATCACCGAGCACCAACTACAGATTAACCGCCGTGAGTTTTTTGGCCGGTCCGCGGTCGGAATCGGGACGGCGGCTTTGGCGTCGCTGTTGGGCAAGGATCTGCTCGGTGCCGACGTTGCCGGGCCGTCTTCGGCGCCGCGCATCGGCAACGGCGGACTGCCGGGATTCCCGAATTTCGCGCCCAAGGCCAAACGCGTCATTTACATGATGATGTCGGGCGGGCCGCCGCACGTCGACTTGTTCGATTACAAGCCCGGCCTCAGGGCCTTTCAGGGCAAGGAACTGCCCCCGAGCGTGCAGAAAGGCCAGCGCCTCTCGACCATGACGCAGGGTCAGAAGCAGACCATCGTTCCCGGCATCACGGGCTGGAACAAGTGTGGGGAAAACGGCACCTACATCTCCGACTACATCCCGCACATCGGCTCGATTGTCGACGACATCTGCATCATCAAGTCGATGCACACCGAGCAGGTCAACCACGCGCCCGCCGTCACATTTTTCCTGACCGGCGGCGAACAGCCCGGCCGGCCGGCGATCGGGGCGTGGCTGTCGTACGGACTCGGCAGCACGAACGAAAACCTCCCCGCCTTCGTCGTCATGACGTCGCGCGACAGGGAAAACACCTGCGGCCAGCTTTTCTTCGACCACTACTGGGGCAGCGGCTTTCTCCCCTCGCGCTACCAGGGCGTCCGCATCCGCAGCAGCGGCGACCCCGTGCTTTATCTGAACAACCCCACCGGAGTGAGCCGGGAAATCCGGCGCGGCATGCTCGACGACCTCGCCCAGCTCAACGAGATCAAGCTCGCCGAGCAAGGCGACCCCGAAATCGCCACGCGCATCGCCCAGTACGAAATGGCCTACCGCATGCAGGCCAGCGTGCCGGAATTGGCCGACCTCTCGACCGAGCCAAAATCGGTCCTCGACCTGTACGGCCCCGACATGCTCCGCCCCGGCAGCTACGCCGGCAACTGGCTCCGCGCGCCA
>JBKJRK010000599.1:0-2952 GCA_046593135.1 Tepidisphaeraceae bacterium
GACTGCCCCCGAGCGGGCAGGGGTGAGGGTTATGAGATCTGCAATTTGAGATTTCAGATTCCAGAAGACCCTCACCCTAATCATCCCGGCGTACCGGGCGAGGGAATCAGAGTGCACATGCAACCGCCCTGAACTTTGCGTCAAGACGAGCAATCCTGTCTTTCACACATTGCGCCGCCGGCGGCGTGCGAGCGTGAAGCCGCCGGCGAGGAGAAGCAGCGCGGCTGCCCCGGGTTCGGGGGCGGAGACGGCGAAGTAGGCGACGCCGCCGGAGGTGTGGCCGGTGAGGATGTTGAGGTCGGGGTGACGTTCCAAGCTATCGAGAATGCGGCTCCAATGGCCGTCCTGATACTTCCAGAGTTTGAGGACGTTTTCGTTCAGACCGAGTTGGTCGGCGAGGGCGTCGTCGTAGCGGACGATGAAGTCGATGCCGCCGGGTACGAGTGCGCCCGATTCCAGGACGCCGGTGTCGGGGTTGCGGACAAGGCCGAAGGTGTCCAACTGCCAGATGCCGATGAACGTGTGTCCTTTCGGCAACGGCGGGACGCCGCCGCGGTCGAGCGCCATCAGCGCGATGTCCATGTAGCCGTCGGTCGGCAGGTCGTGGAACGTAATGCGGGCGCTGTTGACGAGGTCGATGACGTCGTCGTTCGGGCTTTCGCCCCAGGTGTAGGTGTTGGTGCCGGCGGCGACGGGAAGCCCGGGGAGGGCGAGGCGACCGCCGTCGCGGGCGTACCAGCCGTGGGCGCCGTTGACGGGCGGGTTCTCGATCGAGTTGACGACCTGCTTGAACCCGTCGAAGTCGAGCGACCGCCCGTGCCGGTAGCCGTTGGCGATGACTTCCCCGTTGTTCTCGAAGGTGCCGCCGAGGCTCACAGTGCCGACGCCTTCGATCTTGCCCGATCCCGTTGAATCGCCGCGGACGACGAGCGACGGCTCGGCTTCGCCGGGCAAGGGCTCGCCGGCGGCGAAGATGTTGCCGGTGGAGTCGGCGTCGCCGAGGTTTAGTTCGCCGCTGCCGTGTTTGCCGACTTCAATGCCGGCGAAGCCTTCGGGCCCGCCGCGCTTCACGCGGAGGGCCGCTCCGCCGCGGGCGTTGTAGACGCCGCGGGAACCGGGTTCGATGCCGAGCCGGAGCTGTTTGAAGGTGTTGCTGCCGCCGAAGTGGTCGACGACGCCGTTCCCGCCCCGGCCGATCTCCTGCAAGTCGTACTCGACGTTTCCGCCGAAGATTCCAAAACCGCCGCTGCTTCCGCCGGCGGAGGCAACAGACAGCAGGGTTGAACGGGTAAGGGTGACGGGCGTTTCGTTTCCGCCAGCTCCGATCGAAGAAGCCGAGTCGGTCGTCGTGACCGTTACGTCGCCGTCACGGCTGGTCGGGGCGACAGCAAGCAGATTCTCACTTGAAGCGTCGCCCCTGCTGCTGCTTACCTGAGATTTCCGTGTTGCCCGGTGTGAAAGGGATGACCCGGCGTGGGCAGACGCGAGATCAGGGCCGCGTGTCGTACCAGATTGCGCCGGCCGGGCCGCGGCTGGTTTTGCCGCGACGGCGTATTGCTGCGGGCCGCCCGAGCCTGTTGTAAACGGCGACTTCGACCCGTTCATTGCCCCGACCTGCTTATCCGGCCAGACCGAAACGCCGACAGGTGTAACTTCGCTACGCGGAAGAGCGGTTTCAGAAATCGATTCTGTAGGCGAGCCTTGATTGCCGACAGGCGGGGCCGGCTGCGCCGAGGTGAATTGCGGAACCCGAAGCGGCGACCGCAAATTCGGGAGCCAGTCGAACTTGAAGAACCCCGGCAGCTTGAGGTTGATGGGCGCCAGCTTCGCCACCGCGCCGCTCGCCACCGCCATCATGCAAACCACCAGCAAAATGGCCGCGACGATCTTGAGCTTCGCACCAAGCAACGCGCCCATCGCCGCGGTTTTTGATACCGCCAGGACGTGCGAAGAGATCATCGCGCTCAAATCCTGCCCCAAGCTCAATTTGGCGGCGGCTTCGACGGTCCGGGCAACCAGTGCGTCGCCGATCGATTGCTGGATCGAACCGGCAATGAACGCCGACAACACCAGCCCCGGCGGAGCGGCGCCGCGCTCGTGGAGGCGCCGGCCGAGCATCTCCCGGCCCCGGTGGATCCGCACGCCGAGCGTCGCCGGCTTGCAGTTCAACTCCTTGGCCATCTCGTCGCGCGTCAGCCCGCCAAAATAATGCAAGATGAGCGGCAGGCGATATTTAGAAGGAAGCTGGCTCAGTTCCTCCCCGAGCACGCCTTTGAGCTCATCGACGTCGATCGCGCCGGCCTTTTCAACCTCCGTGTGGCCGTTCCCGTTGCCGTTCAACGCGTGGTGGCGCAGCTCGCGCGTTTCGCGGCGCTTGCGGGAGCGTTTGATGTCGAGTGAAACGCGCTTGGCGACCTGCTGAAGCCACGGGCCGACGTATTTCACCCCGTCGCCGGTCTTGCATTGAACGGCCAGGGAGAGAAAAACCGCCTGCGTGGCGTCTTCCGCGTCGTGTGTATTCTTAGTCGTGCGAAGGCAGACGCCGAAAACCATGCCCGCGTAGCGGCGGACGATCTCTTCGTACGCGCCCTGGTCGCCGGTGGCCTTGAACTCGGCCAACAGCTCGCGCGCGTTCGGAACTGAAGCGGCTAAAGTGCTTCCCACAATCGGTGCTTCCCACGGCCAGACGTCGGCTCCCACCAAAGACGCCAATACTGCTCAGCCGTTACAAAATGTCCGGACCAAACACGTGGGGGAGTCGCGCATGAGCGTGAATGTACGGGTACGCTACCGAAGTCGCCGGCATGGAGTCAATGTAAACTGCTTATTGCACACACCGGGGGTATAACGCTACGTGCGGAGTAGAGGACAGGAGTAGCCACGAATGTCACGAATCAACACGAATGAGTAGTGCAACAAACCTTCTGTAATTTCACCTATCCGCTCTGATCG
>JBKJRK010000030.1:0-3165 GCA_046593135.1 Tepidisphaeraceae bacterium
GGTCGAAGGTGGTGCCGGCGCTGGCGAGGTCGATGTCGACGCCCTGCGCATCGGAGCTCTGAACCGTCAGCACCTGGCGGCGGTTCCCGCTCGAGCCGATCGAATACCAACCCGCGCGCAGTGCGGGGGACGCGGCCGGCGTGTAGACCGCAATCGGCTCGATCGTGACGTTGCCGCTGCCCGCCTTGTAAAGCTTCGGCACGGTCACTTCATCGTTGGGCGTTCGCACCGGGAGCGGGAGAGGGTTGTCTTCGACGTTGGAGTCGCCGACCTTCACTGGGATGCGGTAGAGATCGAGAATCTTCTGCAGCGAAGGCTCGCTCTCGCCGCCGGAGCCGTTCAGCGCGATCCCGCGCAGGGCAATTTCAACTGGCGGCCTTCCCGAGCTCGCCTGAATGCGAAGCTGGGCCGTCTTGATGCCGAAGGTCGTGCTCGTCGACGCCTTGAAAGCAACCGACACGGTCACGGACTGGCCCGGATTTAACGTCGTCGTGCCGGATGGTTTCGACGTGATCACGAACTGCCCCGCGTCCGTGCCGGTCAGCGTGAAGCCGCTCGATGGAATCGAGATCGTGTGATCCGACTGGTTGGTGAAGGTGATCGATTGCGCTTCGCCGGCCGTCGCGTCCTTGATGTCGGCGAAGACCATTTGCGGTTTGCTCGGCGTGAGCTCCGAGTCGTGGCGCAGCAGCGTGATCTTCTGCCCGCCGTATTCCGCAACGTAGATGAAACCGGTCGCCGGGTTCTGCACGAGATCGAGCGGGGCATTGAAACCGGTGAGCCCCGGCGCGCCGACCGTCGTGGAGCCGATCGTGCCGTCGGCGTTGGGATTGAGAATCAGCACATCATCGCCAGCCGAGTATTGCACGACCATCAGCTTGCCGTCGAGCGTGCCGCCGAAGGCGTTGCCTTTGTATTCGATGATGCCGTTGGGGGAGAAGTTCTTGCCGAAGTTGTGGGTAAAGCCTTCGTAGTTTTCGTCCGGCTGCGTGCCGACGGGATACGAGGTGATTTCCGCGGGATCTGCGCCGCTCGACGGATTGCCGCCGTTCAGAACATATTCCCCGCGCGTCGGATTGGGATGCCCGTAGTAGCCGCCCTGAACGACGTCGAAGAGATAATCGCTCTGTGTTTCCTTGACGTTGTTAAGCGCCGGCGCGCCGGCGCCCGCGGGCGTGTTGCCTCCGGCGGCCGAGCCGTTGCCGGGGACATAGTAATGCCCGTTTCGGTGCCATACACCGTCGTACGCGTTGCGCACGCCGGTCGCGTAAATGGTCAGCGCCGCGCCGCTCGCATAAGGATTGTAGGAGCCCCCCGATTCGGTCCTGGCGTTGATCGGCGTGGAGCCGACCTTGGTGGTGTCGAGGCGGAGGATCGCGGCGCTGAGCAAATGCTCGGCGCGATTGCCCCAGGAGTTGTCCGGCGCGCCCATGGCGCTCATGCTCCCCTGCGGGATGTAGAGCGCCCCATCGGCCCCGAAGGTCGGCTGGTTCGTCACGTGATCGCGGATGGCGCGCGGGAGGCTGACGACGGCATCCTGGTAGTTCTCGAGGTTGGCGCCGGAAAGTTTCGAGATCTTCCCGCTCCAGTCGCTGGCGCTTTCCAGCGCGTACTGGCTATGCGACACCCAGAGAATCAGGTTGCTCGCCGTCGATTTCGGATCAAATGCGAAACCCGAAACCAACCGCCCCCCGCCGTTGCTCGTTCGGATCGTGCTGATGACCTGCGGCGTGCCGAGGTTGCCGCTCGAATCAATGCTGAAACGATAGATCCGCCCCTCCAGAGTGCCGCCATACAGCTTGCCGTCCGGGCCGAAGGCGAGCGACGTCCACTGCTTGCCGGTCGTCGTGCCCTGGGACGATTTCTTAAACCCGATCGTCGTCGGCGTCACCGAGGTCTTCGCCCCGGTGTTGAACTTCATCTTGAACGGCACGAAGCTCGCGCCGGTCGTATCTTTCAAGCCGGTGGTAATCTCAAACGTGTAGCTGGTGTTCGCCGCCAGCAAAGACCGCGGTTGCGCGATGATCGCGTCGCCCCCTCCGGTGGTGTTGAGGTTCACGGGAACGCTTGAGCCGGTGGTCGTCTTATAAAGCTTGACGGTCGCGCTGCTCAGGATGCTCGCATTGACGCCGGCATTGGGAAGGTTCAAGTCGGCGGCGATCGCCGAATCACGCAACACGTCGATTGCGCCGGCGCCCGGGCGGGTTCCGATCACGCTCGGCTGAAGCGCCGCCGCGACGAGCAGCGCCGACGGCTCGAGCAATGCCTTGCCCGTCCCGGCGCTCGTAGCCATCAACTGGCGGCGCTCGAGCGCTTCAAACCGGATCGGCGCCGCGTTGCGCGCGGACTGACTTCGTAGACTCGACATCGATTCCAACCCTCCGACGAAAATGCGTCTTCATGCCATCGCGGCAGAACCCGAACCACCCACCAGCGCCCACTCATTCAACGATCAAAAAGGGGTAAAGCAAGAAGAAGTACGCGAGAATCTAGCAGGGAATTCCGCTTCACGTCAACACGTTTCTGACATTGCTATGTCGTCCGGGAAGCTGGGAAATATCTTCCGTTTTTTCATGCTGTTTCCGGAAATGCACCGAGCGCCGAGCCTCTCCTTATCGGACTATGAATACCGACTAAAGACGCTGCCACGGCGAGGTGCATTACATCCGCCAGGGCTCGTGCATGACGGGAAGAGATAAATCGCATCGAACCTCATGTTTTTTCTTGCAAACAACCGACGCCAGAGGATGATGCCCCAACACCGTTGATGAGAACGGTCTTGGGTGTTCAAGGCTATGTGGGTGTTTCGGGGCGCCGGGCAATTAAAAATCACCATCCGGATTCGGCCGGAGAAATCCTTCCGACACTGACCGATGCTTGCATGTGAGCCCACGGGCTTGTTGCGTAGCGGTCGGTGCTCACGGCTCGGGTGATGGTTGTCACGCTGTTGAAACGGATCGGTTGCTCTCAGGGCAAGGCGGCTGATCGCTTCCTCACATTCCTCTCACCCTCAGCGTCGGATTCGAGGGTTCGAGTCCGGTTGTAACGCTGAATCGGGCAGAACGCGCCGAACTCGTTCGGGTGTTTTTCCCCATGTCTCGATAGTCTCGCGCGGGCGTACAAATGAACGTCCCGCCGGAAGGAGCACTTGCATGTTTTGGGCAC
>JBKJRK010000062.1:0-14787 GCA_046593135.1 Tepidisphaeraceae bacterium
CTGGACAAGACCATCATCGAGGCCATCAAGGACCCGCTCACCCACATCATCCGCAACTCGGTCGACCACGGCATCGAAGCGCCCGAAAAGCGCGTCGCCGCCGGCAAGACCGAGGAAGGCCGCCTATACCTCCGCGCCTTTCACGAGGGCGGACAGGTCAACATCGAAATCTCCGACGACGGCGGGGGGATCAACGTCGAGCGCGTGAAGAAGAAGGCGATCGAACGCGGGCTCATCACGGCCGACCACGCCGCCCGGATGAGCGAGCGCGAAGCCACCGGCCTGATCTTCCTGCCCGGATTCTCGACGGCGGAAAAAGTCACCAACGTCTCCGGCCGCGGGGTCGGCATGGACGTCGTGAAGACGAACATCGAAAAAATCGGCGGCACCGTCGACATTCACAACCGCCCGGGCCAGGGCACCACGCTTCGCATCAAAATCCCCCTGACGCTTGCGATCATCCCCGCACTGATCGTCACCTGCGGCGGGGACCGTTTCGCGATTCCACAAATCAGCCTGCTGGAACTGGTGCGGCTCGAGAAGGAGCAGGCCAGGAAGGGCATCGAGAACATCCACGGCACGAAGGTTTACCGCCTGCGCGGCAACCTCTTGCCGCTGGTTGACCTCAATCACACGCTGGCGACCCAGAGCAAGCGCACGGACGGGACGGTCAACATCGTCGTGCTCCAGGCGGACGAGCGGCAGTTCGGGCTCATCGTCGACGAGATCAACGACACCGAAGAAATCGTCGTGAAGCCGCTCGACAAGCTTTTTAAGAGCCTGACGACGTTTGCCGGCGCCACGATCATGGGCGACGGGCGCGTGGCACTGATCTTGGACGTGATGGGCGTGGCCCATAAGTCGAACGTCATCGGCGAGAACAAGGACCGCGCCGTCGCCGATACGGCCGCCGAGCGCAAGCAGGACGGCCCGGCCAAGCAAACCCTGCTGGTCTGCCGCGTTTCCGAATCGCGCCGGATGGCGATCCCGCTTTCGCTCGTGGCACGGCTGGAGGAGTTCCCTCGCACCGCGATCGAGTTCAGCGGCGATCAGCAGGTCATCCAATACCGCGGCCAGATCATGCCGCTGATCGACCTCACCCAGCGGCTGAGGTCCACCAACGGGCCGCCGGTCGGGAACACGATCCACGTCGTGGTGTATTTGCAGGGCGACCGCAGCGTCGGCCTGGTCGTCGAGCAGGTGCTCGACATCGTCGAAGAATCGATCGCCGTTCAGCACGCGACCACCCGTGGCGACATGCTCGGGTCGGCCGTGATCGCAAAGAAGGTCACCGAGCTGCTCGACGTCGAAGCGGTCGTGCGTAACGCCTTGCCGAAGGCCGCCTGACCCCGTGAGGAATTAGACATGGCTGACAATCGACAGTTTTGCACATTTTTCGTTGACGGTCTGTTCTTCGGGCTGGACGTGCTCAAGGTTCAGGAAGTCATCCGCTACCAGGACATGACGCGGGTGCCGCTTGCGCCGCCGGTGGTCAGTGGACTGATCAACCTGCGCGGGCAGATGGTGACGGCGATCGACCTGCGCCGCCGGCTGGGACTGCCGGACCGCCCGGCGGGGAAGCTGCCGATGAACGTCGTCGTCCGGACCGCGGACCACGCGGTGAGCCTGCTGGTCGATGAAATCGGCGACGTGATTGAAGTCCCCGAGAACCAGTTCGAGCAACCGCCCGAAACCATGCGGGGGGCCGCACGGACGCTGGTGGAGGGGGCATACAAGCTGGAAGGCCGGCTGATGCTGGTGCTCAACACCGACGAAGCGGTCGGCGGGCCGTGCGCCGAACTATTGAACAAAGCTGCTTAGGGACGTGTGTTTGCGGGGAAACCTTACTTTTCAAGCGCCTTTACGGGAGCGAGCTGCGATGAAGACGAATCAGAACAAGAAGAGCATGATGTACAAACTGTACCTGCTGTCCGGCGTATGCCTGGCCGGCCTGGTGACGTTTGGCTTGGTCGCCTACTTCACGTTGAACACGGTGAAGGTCAACGGCCCGCACTACAAGCGCGTGGTCGAGAACAAGGACTTGCTCGCCGACGTTCTGCCGCCGCCGAATTACATCGTCGAGAGCTTCCTGACGACGAAGCTGATGCTCGACGCCAAGACTCCGAGCGAGCTTCAGGAACTGGTGAAGCACTACGGCCGGCTCAAGACGGACTACGCGACCCGGCAGGACTATTGGCGCGAGAACCTCGCCGAAGGGTCGCTGAAAGACGAAGTGAACAACCGCTCCCGCGTGCCGGCCGAAGCATTCTTCGCAGCCGTCGACAGGGAGCTGATTCCGGCCTTGGAGAAGGGCGATGCGGCGACGGCCCGGGCGCTCGTCGACAATAAGTTGACGCCGCTGTACATCGAGCACCGCAATTCCGTGGACAAGATTGTCCAGGTGACGATGAAGAACGCCGCGATCGCGGAGTCCGACGCCGCCAGCACGATCACCCGCGCCACGTGGGTGCAGATTCTCGTGGGCGGGGGTCTGGTAGCCGCGATTGGCGGAATTACGTTCTGGATGCGCCGGGCAGTGATCGTCCAGCAAAATACCGACGGCGACAATGACGCAAAGCTCGCGGCGATCGGTAAGTCGCAGGCCGTCATCGAGTTTCAGATGGACGGCACCATCGTCGATGCGAACGACAACTTCCTGAAGACAGTGGGTTACACACTCGAGGAAGTCAAAGGCAAGCATCACGGCATGTTCTGCGAGCCCGCTTACGCGAACAGCATGGAATACAAGAACTTCTGGGCGGAGATGAACGCCGGCAAGTTTCATTCCGATGAGTTCAAGCGTCTCGGCAAGGGCGGCAAAGAAATCTGGATTCAGGCCTCGTACAACCCGATTTTCGACGTCAACGGCAAGCCGTTCAGGGTGGTGAAGTACGCCTCGGACATTACGGCCATGAAGGTGAAGAATGCGGATTACGAAGGGCAGCTTTCGGCGATCGGCAAGTCGCAGGCCGTCATCGAGTTTAAGCTCGACGGCACGATCCTCGCCGCGAACGAGAATTTCCTGAACGCAGTCGGGTATCGCCTTGACGAGGTCAAGGGCAAGCACCACAGCCTGTTCTGCGACGCGGCATACGCCGGGAGCGGCGAGTACAAGCAGTTCTGGTCAAAGCTCAACGCGGGCGAATACGTCGCGGGCGAGTTCAAGCGTTTCGGCAAGGGCGCTAAAGAGATTTGGATCCAGGCCTCGTACAACCCGATCTTCGACCCCAACGGCAAGCCGTTCAAGGTGGTGAAGTACGCCTCAAACATCACCGCCAGCAAGCTGGCGACCGCCGACTACGAGGGCCAGCTTTCGGCGATCGGCAAGTCACAGGCCGTCATCGAGTTCAAGCTCGACGGCACGATCCTCACGGCCAACCAGAACTTCTGCTCCACGCTGGGTTACCGGCTGGAAGAGATCGAGGGCAAGCACCACAGCATGTTCGCCGACGCCGCCTATGCAGCTAGCTCGGAATACAAACAGTTCTGGGCGAAGCTCAACAGCGGCGAGTACGTCGCCGGCGAGTTCAAGCGTTTCGGCAGGGGTGGCAAAGAGATCTGGATTCAGGCTTCTTACAATCCGATTCTTGACCTCAACGGCAAGCCGTTTAAGGTCGTGAAGTACGCCTCGGACATCACTGCCAGCAAGCTGAAAAATGCGGACTACGAAGGGCAGTTGGCTGCCATCAGCAAGTCACAGGCCGTCATCGAGTTCAACCTCGACGGCACGGTGCTGACGGCCAACGACAACTTCCTGGCCACGGTGGGCTACCGGCTCGACGAAATCAAGGGCAAGCACCACAGCCAGTTCTGCGAGCCCGCGTACGTCGCCAGCCCGGAGTACAAGCAGTTCTGGGCCAAGCTGAACGCCGGGGAGTTCGTCGCCGGGGAGTTCAAGCGTTTCGGCAGGGGCGGCAAGGAGATCTGGATTCAGGCTTCCTACAACCCGATCCTCGATCTCAACGGCCGGGCGTTCAAAGTGGTGAAGTACGCCTCGGACATCACGTCACAGGTCAAGGCGCGCGTCGAAATTCAAGCGCTGCTGACCAAGGTCGCGGACAATTCGTCGTCGATGGCTTCGGCCGCCGAGGAACTGACGGCCGTCAGCACTCAGATGACGAGCAACGCCGAAGAGACCAGCGCCCAGGCGAACGTCGTGGCGGCTGCTTCCGAGCAGGTCGGCAAGAACGTCCAGACCGTCGCCACCGCCGCGGAAGAAATGTCCGCGAGCATCAAGGAGATCGCAAAGAACGCCTCCGACGCGGCGAAGATCGCCACGGGCGCGGTGAAGGTCGCGGAGAAGACCAACGCCACCATATCGAAGCTCGGCGAGAGTTCGGTGGAGATTGGCGAGGTGATCAAGGTCATCACCTCGATCGCACAGCAGACCAACCTGCTGGCCCTCAACGCGACGATCGAAGCCGCCCGCGCGGGCGAAGCGGGCAAGGGTTTCGCCGTCGTCGCCAACGAGGTGAAGGAGCTGGCCAAGGAGACGGCCAAGGCGACGGAAGACATCAGCCAGAAGATCGAGGCGATTCGCAGCGACACGAAGGAGTCGGTCGACGCGATCGGCCAGATCAGCTCGATCATCAACCAGATCAACGACATCTCCAACACGATCGCCAGCGCCGTGGAGGAGCAGACCGCCACGACCAACGAGATGACGCGCAACATCACCGAAGCGGCCAAGGGCAGTTCGGAGATCGCGCAGAACATCACGGGCGTCGCGTCGGCGGCCAAGAGCACGACCGCCGGGGCCGGCGACACCTCCCGCGCGGCCACGGAGCTGTCGAAGATGTCGACCACCCTTCAGCAGGCGGTGGCGGCGTTCAAAGGATAACGCGCGCAGGCACGAACCGCGTCGCGCGGGTGGAAACATCCGCGCGACGCTTTTACCGAAAGGGGATACGCACGATGCGTGTGCTGATCATCGATGACTCCCGCGCGATGCGGATGATCCTGCGGACCACGCTCCAGAAGCTCGGCCACGAGGTCCTCGAGGCCGCGGACGGCAAACTGGGGCTGGACCAGGTCCGGGACCACGGGCCGTTCGACGTGGCGCTGGTGGATTGGAACATGCCGGTCATGAACGGCTTCGAATTCGTCTGCGCGATGCGCGCCGACGAGGCGAACGGCCCAATGAAAATTGTCATGGTGACCAGCGAAGTGGAAATGTCGCAGGTCATCAAGGCGATAGAAGCCGGTGCGAACGAATACGTGATGAAGCCGTTCACGCCCGACATCCTCGCCGAGAAACTGGCGATGGTGTCGGCCTGAATTGCGAACCCGGACTGGGAGACGTTTGTGTCGAAGTTACGCGTGCTCATCGTTGACGATGCGGTGGTGGTTCGGCGGATCCTCACGGACGCGCTGGGCGACGACCCGGAGATCGAGGTCGTCTCGGCGGCCAACGGACGGATCGCGCTCGCGAAGATCCCGCAGGTCAACCCGGACCTCATTACGCTCGACATGGAAATGCCGGAGATGGACGGCATCGCAACGCTCAAGGAAGTGCGCAAGGCTTACCCGAAGCTGCCGGTCATCATGTTCAGCACCCTCACCGAGCGCGGCGCCGCCGCGACGCTCGACGCCCTGACGGCCGGCGCGAATGATTACGTGACAAAGCCCGCAAACGTGGGAAGCGTCGCCTGCGCCATCGCGCGGATCAAATCGGAGTTGATTCCGAAGATCAAGTCGCTGTGCCTTAAGCATCAGCCCGCGGCCCCTGCCGCCCCGACTTCTCCGGCGCCCGCACGGCTTACTGCCAAGCCAGTGGCGACGGGGAGCGGTCCGGTCGACGTCGTCGCCATCGGCGTTTCCACGGGCGGCCCCAACGCACTGTCGGCCCTCATGCCGGCGTTAACGAAGCAGTTGAACGTGCCCGTCGTCATCGTGCAGCACATGCCGCCGATCTTCACCAAGCTGCTGGCCGACCGGCTCTCGGAACAGGCCGGCTACCCGATTCTCGAAGGCGCTCAAGGCATGCCGTTGAAGCCCGGCCAAGCGTATCTCGCGCCCGGCGGCAGCCACATGGTCGTCACGAAAGACGGCGCCGGCGTCCACGTCAGCATCAACACCGATCCGCCGGAAAATTCCTGCCGGCCAGCCGTCGACGTTTTGTTCCGTTCGGTGGCGTCCGTCTACGGGCCACGCGCGCTGGGCGTAATCCTGACCGGGATGGGCTCCGACGGCCTCCGCGGCTGTGAGCACATCCGCGAAGCCGGCGGGCAAGTCATCGTGCAAGACGAAGCCTCGTCGGTTGTTTGGGGCATGCCGGGCTACGTCGCCCGCGCGGGTCTCGCACAACAAGTCCTTCCGCTGGATCAGATTCCCGCGGAGATCCTGCGTCGGACAAAACGTGCCGCTTTAAGGGCCTTGGCGGGCTAACAACATCATGGCGATCACACCGGCAGAATTTCAGTTCGTCAGCGACATGGTTCGCAAGGAAGCGGGCATCGTGCTCGAGCCGGGTAAGGAATACCTGGTGGAGTCACGCCTCGCCAACGTCGTGCGGCACGAGAAGCTGGCGTCGATTTCCGACGTCGTCGCGCGACTGCGCGGCAGTTCCGTCGACCCGATCAAACGCAAGGTCATCGAAGCGATGACCACCAACGAAACCAGTTTCTTCCGCGACCACCACCCATTTGAGGCGTTGAAGAAGAACATCATCCCCACGCTGCTCACGAATCGCGCCGCCGAAAAATCGCTCTCGATCTGGTGCGGCGCCAGCTCGACCGGCCAAGAGCCCTACACCATCGCGATGACGCTCCGCGAAAGCGTTGCGAAGTTGTCGGATTGGAAGCTGAGCTTCATCGCGACGGACATCTCGACCGAAATGATCGAGCGCTCGCGGGCCGGGAAATACAACCAGATTGAAGTGAACCGCGGGCTGCCGGCGACGCTGCTCGTCAAGTATTTCGAGAAGCAAGGCGTCGAATGGCAGATCAAGCCCGAGCTGCGCGCCATGGTCGACTACCGGCAGATGAACCTCACGACCACCTGGCCGCTGCTGCCGATGTTCGACGTCATCTTCATGCGAAACGTGCTGATCTACTTCGACACCGACACCAAGCGCGAGATTCTCCGCAAGGTGCGGCGTGTGCTGCGCCCGGACGGGTATCTGTTTCTCGGCGGGGCGGAAACGACGATGTCGCTCGACGAATCGTTCGAGCGCGTTCAGCTCGACAAGAGCGGCTGCTACCGGCTTCGGTCGGCGGCGGCGGCGGAGGCGGCTTAACATGAACTTCTCGTCCGACGACCTTTATCACGTCATCTCCAACATCTGGGAAACGGCCCTCGGCCTGCCCCTGGATCAAACCGGAGCGGGCGCCTCGAAAAGCCCGGCGCGGTCAACCGCCGCGACCGTGGACATCAGCGGCGGGTGGTCCGGCACGATCGTGCTCGACTGCAGCGACGCCGTCGCCCGCCGCGCCGCGGCCGTCATGTTCGACATCGACGAAGCCGCCGTCACCCGCAGCACCATGAACGACGCGGTCACTGAGCTGGTCAACATGATCGGCGGCCACGTGAAATCACTTGCCTGCGAAGGGTGCAAGCTCTCGTTGCCCGAAATCGTTGAAAGCGCGGACGCCTCCGCGCTGTTGCGCCACAGCGACGACATGACCGGCCTGTGCTGTTCGTGCCCCGCGGGTGTTGTGTCAATCACCGTCCTTGGGACGAGTCTAATCTCAAATTGAGGGTCATAATGTCCAACGCGACAGTAGCAGTGCCTGCCATGAATCCGAAGCTCGTCGTGCCGTTCATGAACTCGGTGCGGGAGGTCTTCCAGAAAATGGCCGGCGTGGAAGTCACGGTGAAGCGCCCGCACCTGAAGACCGAAAACTCGCCGACGTACGACGTCTGCGGGATCATCGGATTTTCCGGCGAGATCAGTGGGTCGGTGCTGGTCAGCTTTTCCGACCAGGCCGCCGAGAAGCTGGTGGAGTCGTTCGCCGGAATGAAGATCGAGCGCAACTCGCCCGACTTCGCCGACGCGGTGGGCGAGCTGGCCAACATGATCGCCGGCAGCGCCAAGCAACACCTCGGCGCCGCGGCGAGCATTTCGGTGCCGAACGTGGTGATCGGAAAGGGCTATACCGTCGCGAGCATGAGCAACACGCCCTGTCTGGTCATCCCGTGCTCGAGCGCGCACGGCGACTTTTCTGTCGAAGTGTGCGTCAAGACCAAGAAAGCTTAACGAACGTAGAAAGGTGCGACCATGAAATGCCTGCTTGTCGACGACTCGCGCACGATGCGCAACATTCAAAAGAAAGTGCTGTCCGCGCTGCCCGGGCTTGAATTCGCCGAGGCCGGCGACGGCGTCGAGGCGCTCGGCGTCATCGCGGCCACGCCGGGCGGTTTCGACTTCATCATCGTGGACTGGAACATGCCCAATATGGACGGCATCACCCTCGTGGGCAAAATCCGCGAGAAGGATAAGAAAACCCTGCTGATCATGGCGACGACCGAAGCGGAGAAGAGCCGCGTGCTCGACGCCATCCGCGCGGGGGTGAACAACTACGTCGTGAAGCCGTTCACGCCGGAGTCGCTGATGGAAAAAGTGTCGCAGACGCTTGCGAAGGCGAAAGCCGCCTGAAGCGGGTGGCGCCGCGCGATTCGCAGAACGCCTCGGCAATCCGTTTCGTTCAATTCAAACCCGCAAATCGCGGGGCGACAGGCGAGCTGCCCCCGGGATGCGAGAGCATCCGCGGGGTGCACGCGCGCCGTTTAGAGCTGTTCCCACCACACTGTAGCTGCGACGCCTGCGTCGCCTTTGCGGATCGTGTCGCCTGCACGAGGCGACGCAGACGTCGCAGCTACCAAACTCGTTTATTCAGTATAGTACGGGCGTTCGGTACAATTCATCCTTAGACGGCGTATCGGACGTTCTTCAATGAAGCTCGATTCAACTACCACCCCCGCAAGCTTAGCCCCGCGCGCGGACCGGGTAATTTCGCTGGCGGCGGAAAAGGTTCGCCTCATCGACCGTACGTGGGACGTGTCGAGGGGCACGCCTGTGTTTACCGTCGACGGTGCCTACGCTAGCCGCGGCTGGACGGAGTGGACGCAAGGGTTTCAGTACGGCTGCGCGATCCTCGCATTTGACGCGACAGGCGACCGGGAGCTGCTCGACCTCGGTCGGCGCCACACCCTGCGCCACATGGCGCCGCACGTTTCCCACGTCGGCGTGCACGACCACGGGTTCAACAACCTTTCCACCTACGGCAACCTCCGCCGCCTCATGCGCGAAGGCCGGATCGAACACAACGAGTGGGAACTTTCCTTTTACGAGATGGCGATCAAGGTCAGCGGCGCGGTGCAGGCGGCCCGATGGTCGGATGTGAACGACCCGACGACGCCTGATCCGCTCGGCTACGTCTATTCGTTCAACGGCCCGCACTCGCTGTTCATCGACACGATGCGGACGATCCGCGTCCTGTCGCTGGCCCATCAGCTCGGCCACTATCTCGCCGGCGAGAACGACCGGCGGATCAATCTCCTCGGCCGGATGATCACTCACGCACTGACGACCGACCGGTTCATTGTCTTCCACGGCACGGGTGAACACCGATACGACGTTCGCGGCCGCACGGCGCACGAAGGGACGTTCAACCGCAACGACGGACGATTTCGCGCTCGCGCGACGCAGCAGGGCTACTCCCCGTTCAGCACCTGGACCCGCGGCCTCGCGTGGGCCATGCTCGGGTACGCCGAGGAGTTGGAATTCGTCGCCACCCTCGACGCCCCCGCCGTCCATGCCGCGTGCGGCCTGTCCAGAATTGAAGTGCTCGAGCGCTTCGAGCGGGCGGCCCGGGCGACGTGCGACCATTACATTCAGGACGTTAGCGCCGCCGACGGCGTCCCGTACTGGGACGACGGCGCGCCCGGCCTCGCAAACCTCGACGGCTGGCGCGACTGCCCGGCGGACCCGTTCAACGACCACGAGCCGGTCGACGCCTCTGCGGCCGCCATCGCGGCCCAGGGGTTGATTCGGCTGGGCCGGTATCTCGGCGACGCCGGCGCGACGTATACGCAGGCGGGGCTCACGGTCGCCCGGGCGCTGTTCGCCGCGCCGTACCTGTCGGAGTCTTCGTCGCACCAAGGCCTGCTGCTTCATTCGGTATATCACCGCCCCAACGGATGGGATCACGTCCCGCCCGGCCGAAAAGCGCCGTGCGGGGAGTCGAGTCTGTGGGGCGATTATCACCTGATCGAACTGGCGCTTTTGATCAAGCGGCTTGCGGGCGGGCAACCTTACTATGCATTTTTTGACCAGGGGAAGTAAGGAGACGGCATGTCCGCAAACGGGAAAGTATCACTCATCACCGGCGGCAGCCGGGGGATTGGCCTTGGAATCGCGCGGGCCTTGGCGGTGAGCGGTTTTCACGTCGTGATCAATGGACGGCGCGAAGCCGGCGAGGTTGCGGGCGTGATCGCGGAATTGGAATCACGCGGCGTCCATGCCCTGTACTGCCAGGCAGACGTCGCCGATCTTGCGGACCACGCGACAATGCTCGCGGCGGTTCGCGAGCGTTTCGGCCGGCTCGACGTGTTGGTGAACAACGCCGGCGTAGCCCCGGACGTGCGGGCCGACGTGCTCGACGCCACGCCGGAAAGCTTCGACCGACTGATGCGCATCAACCTCCGCGGCCCGTATTTTCTCACGCAGGCCGCGGCGCGGTGGATGGTCGAGCAGCGAAAGACGGATGCAACGTTCCGCGGATGCGTCGTCAATGTGTCGTCGGTCAGCGCGACCGTCGCCTCGACCAACCGCGGCGACTACTGCATCAGCAAATCCGGGATCGCGATGGCGACGCAACTGTGGGCCGCCCGGCTCGCGGAGTTCGGAGTCGACGTGTACGAAGTTCGCCCCGGCGTCATCGCAACCGACATGACCGCCGGGGTGAAAGAAAAGTACGACGTCCTGATCGCCGGCGGGCTGACCGTCGAAAAACGGTGGGGCACGCCGGACGACGTCGGACGGGCGGTGGCGGTTCTGGCGAAAGGCGAGCTGACGTACGCGACGGGGCAGGTGCTCATGATTGACGGGGGACTCACACAGCAACGGTTGTGACAGATTTCTCCCTCTCCCAGAGGGAGAGGGCTGGGGTGAAGGCGGCGCCTACTTAAAAATGCGCACCTTAAACGCGAGGCCTCCCTCTCCCTAATTCTCTCCCGGAGGGAGAGGGAATCAGAGCGGTTGTGAAGTTGCACGAAATGGAGCACGTATGGAAACGCGAAAAATTGGCGTCATTCTCAACGGCGTCACCGGGCGCATGGGCACCAACCAGCACCTGATCCGCTCGATCCTTGCGATCATCAAGCAGGGCGGCGTCAAGGTGTCGGACGATTTGCGCCTGATGCCCGAGCCGATCCTCACTGGGCGCAACGAGAACAAGCTCCGTGCGCTGGCCGAGGCCCACGGGCCGGGCGTCACCGGCAAGCCGTTGAAGTTCACGACCGATCTCGATGCGGCGCTGGGCGAAAAATCCAACGAAATCTTCTTCGACGCCTCCGGCACGCTACAGCGGGCGGGGTTCATCGAGAAAGCGGTGAAAGCCCGCAAGGCCGTCTATTGCGAAAAGCCGACGGCGGTTACGACCGCCGAGGCCCTCCGCCTTGCAAAGTTGTGCGACGACGCCGGCCTGAAGAACGGCGTCGTGCAGGACAAGCTTTGGCTGCCGGGGATGCGCAAGATCAAGATGCTCCGCCAGCAGGGATTCTTCGGCGACATCCTCTCGGTTCGCGGCGAGTTCGGGTACTGGGTTTTTACCGGACACGTCGACGACCAACCCGCCCAGCGGCCGAGCTGGAACTACCGCAGCATCGACGGCGGCGGCATCGTCATCGACATGTTCTGCCACTGGCAGTACGTCATCTCCAACCTGTTCGGCCCGATCAAGTCGCTCGTCGCCCACGGCAACGTCGACCTGCCGCAGCGGATCGACGAGTCCGGCAAACCCTACAAGGCCACGGCCGACGACTCGGCCTATGCCATTTTCCAGCTCGAAGACGGCACGACGTGCCAGTTCAATTCGAGTTGGTGTACGCGCGTCCGCCGCGACGACCTGCTGACGATCCAGGTCGACGGCACGCAGGGAACGTGCGTCGCCGGTTTGCGCGAAGCGTGGGTGCAAAGTATCAGTGAAACGCCCAAGCCCGTCTGGAACCCCGACATCCCCAACCCGATCGATTTCTACGCCGGCTGGCAGAAGGTCCCGGACTCCACGACTTACGACAACGCGTTCAAGATCCAGTGGGAATTGTTCCTGCGGCACGTGGCGCTGGATGAGCCGTTCAGGTGGACCTTGCGCGAGGGGGCGAAGGGTGTGCAGCTCGCGGAGCTAGGGCTGAAGAGCTGGAAGGAACGAAAGTGGGTCGACGTTCCGGCTCTGTAAAATTTTCTCTTTCCGCACCCCGAGAATAGGGAGAGGAAAGAGGGATGAGACGCTCATGCCAGCTTCACCGATCAACGACCTCTCCCGCTGCGCCATCCACACGATGACCAACAAGCCGTGGTCGCTCGGCGAATGTATCGACGCTTATTCTCGTGCCGGCGTACGCGGTATGAGCGTCTGGCGAAACGTCATCGAGCCGATCGGGGCGAAAGAAGCCGGCCGGATGTTGCGGGCGGCGGGGATGAAAGTACCGGCCCTCGTCCGCGGGGGCTTTTTCGTCGCGGGCGACGCGGCGGGGCGGCACGACGCCGTCGAGCTAAACCGCGTATGTGTTGACGAGGCGCACGAGATCGGCGCCGATATGATTGTGCTCGTTGTCGGGGCGGTGCCGGGCATCCCGTTGGACGACGCCCGCAAGCAGGTCACCGACGGCATCGCGGCGGTTTTGCCGCACGCCAAGGACGCCGGCGTCAAGCTCGCGATCGAGCCACTTCATCCGATGTATGCGGCCGACAAAAGCTGCGTGAACCGCATGGCCGAAGCCCGGGCGATGTGCGAGCAGCTTCGCAGCCCGATGGTCGGCATCGCTTTGGACGTCTATCACACGTGGTGGGATCCGGACCTTCGCGAAGAGATTCAACGCGCCGGCGAGCAGGGCACGTTGTTCGGCTTCCACGTCTGCGATTGGCGCGTGAACACGCGCCATCTCCTGACCGACCGCGGCCTGATGGGCGAAGGCTGCATCGACATCCCCACCATTCGCGGCTGGGTCGAAGACGCCGGGTTCAACGGGTTTAACGAGGTGGAAATCTTCTCCGAGCAATACTGGGCCACGGACCAGCAGACCTACCTGAATGAGATCTGCCGCGCGTATCTCAACGACGTCTGATACGGATCGGGATTAATCCGTGCGTCACGTCTCACTTTTCCAGCCGGCAGGGCCGCTTCAGCGACCCTGAACTCGCGCGAGGATTAATCACGGTCCGTCTGACGACCGCCTTGCATCAGAACCGGTGCGGTTTCTACGCAACGAGGGAGACCGTCGGCTGTATGGGGAATGCCATGATCAAGACAATTTTCGCGGCGATTTTAACCTGTTTCCTGGTAGCCGGCACGGCCCGGGGCGGTGGGGCGGCCGACGAACTGCGGACGGGCCGGGCCCGGCCGGCATTCGACCACCTCGGCGACATCCACGAGCAGGCCGACGCGGCGGCGGCCAGCGGGGCAAACATCATCATCGGGACCGGCATCGCCGGAGTCGGGTATGAAGGGATGCCCGACAATGCCAAGGTTGCGGCGATTACCAACGCCGCGGCCAAGTACAACGAAGCGGCCCGCGCGAAGGGAATTCGCGTCGTCCTCGGCTACCTGTGCGCGACGTCGATCGTCAACCTCGACACGTTCGATAAAAACTGGAGCAAGGAATTTCGCGCCAAGTTCCGCACCCCGCACGCCGAGTGGCGGCAGCAGGACAAGAACGGCAAGCCGCTGCCGTCGTGGTACGGCGGGAATTACAACCCCGCCTGCATGAACAACCCCGACTGGCGCGAGTACGAAAAGTTCGTCATCCGAGTACAGCTCGACTGCGGCCACGACGGCATCATGTTCGACAACCCGACGGTTCACCCGCAGGGCTGCTATTGCCCGCATTGCATGAAGAAGTTCTCGACGATGCTCGTAAGCGAGGGCGTTATCAAGGCGGAGGTATCGACGGAGGAGGCCCGGCAACTTGCCGCGAAGCACGAAAGCCATTTCCTTCGGCATCGCGCGCAGACTGCGCGGGACTTTTTGCGCGAGATGGGCGAATTCGCCAGGTCCGTCCGGCCCGACGCGCTGATGACCTGCAACAACAGCCTGAACGCGCCGGACGTCCTGTACGCGCAGTCCCGGACGTACGGCTACAACATTTACGAGATGAGCCAGGCGGAAGACTTCGTGCTGGTTGAAGACATGGCGACGCAGCCGCGGCAGTTGCCGGACGGGCGCACGGTGGAGTACGGCCCGACGCTCGCGCAGCTTCACGCAATCAGCCACGGCCGGCCGATCGTTGCGAACGTGCTGGCCGACGCCGACAACCACACTCCGGCCAATCTCATGCGACTGGCGATGGCCGAGGCGGCGGCACACGACGCGTCGTACCTGTCGTGGCCGACGTGGCCGGAGGCCCAGCGTGAGCGGATGATCAAGGCAGTCCGCCCGCAGGCGGATCTGCTCCGCGAAAACGAGAAGTTCCTGAACGACACGCAGCCGCGGCGCGACGTCATTTTGTTCCTGCCGTTCCGCCGGTGGCTCGAATCGCCGCGATGTGTCGCGTCGGAACTCGCCACCCGGCTCACGGCGGCGAACGTGCAGTACAGCGTGGTGGCGGAACACGAACTCGTCACGACGC
>JBKJRK010000284.1:0-2670 GCA_046593135.1 Tepidisphaeraceae bacterium
TTGCCATTGGTCGAGACTGGCGTAGGTCGCCGCGCCGCCGGCGCCGTCCAGCGCGAGCAGGTCGGTGGACAAGCGGTCGAGCAGGTATCGGTCGTGGGTGACGAGCACGAGCGCCCCTGGAAAATCCTGCAAGCTGTCTTCTAACACTTCGAGCGAAGCGATGTCCAGATCGTTGGTCGGTTCGTCAAGGATCAAGACGTCGGCGGGCAGGAGCATGAGCTGGGCCATGAGGATTCGCGCCTGCTCACCGCCGGAGAGGTCGCGGACGGGCAGATCGAGTTGGTCCGTGCGGAAGAGGAATCGCCGGGCCCAGCCGGTCACGTGGATCGGCTTGTCGCGGTACATCACCGTATCGGCGTGCGAAGCGAGCGCCTCGCGGAGCGTGAGCGACTTGTCGAGCTGCGCCCGGCTCTGGTCGAAGACGATGATGCGCAAGCCATCGGCACGGGCGACGGTCCCGGTATCCGGCTCGGTTTCGCCGGAGAGGATACGGATGAGCGTGCTTTTCCCGCTGCCGTTGGGCCCGAGCAGGCCGAGCTTGGACCCGGGCGCGAGGATGAAATCGACGTCGCGGAACAGCTCGCGCCCGCCGAGCGATTTGCCGACGCCCTTCGCGCTGACGAGCTTTCGCGTCTGCCGCTTGGTGGCGTTGAAATCGATCTCGAGCTTGCCGGTCTGCGTGTTGCGCGTGCGCAGTTCGGCAAGATTCTCCATCATCTGACCGGCCTGTTGGATGCGCCCTTTCGCCTTCGTCGTCCGCGCCTTCGCACCGCGACGGAGCCATTCGACCTCGCGGCGAACCTGGCCGGCCAGCGCCTGCTCCGTGCGTTGCTGGGCCGAGAGGTATTCCTCCCGGCGTTCCAGAAAATCGGCGTAGGCGCCGTTGACGCTGAGGTAGCCGCCTTCGTAAGCGCGATTGAGCTCGACGACGCGGTTGGTGACGTTTTCGAGGAAATAACGGTCGTGGCTGATGAGCACAAACGCGAATGGTGCGTTCGACAGTAGTTTTTCCAGCCAGAGGATTCCTTCAAGGTCGAGGTGGTTCGTCGGCTCGTCGAGCAGGAGCAGGTCGGGCTTGCGGATCAGTTCCCGTGCGATCGCGAGGCGCTTCCGCCAACCGCCGGAGAGGGATTCGACGGGTTGGTCCGTCCGCTCGAACCCGATCCGGCCGAGCAGCACTTGCGCCTCGACTTCCTGCTCGTGCTCGTCGGCGTGGGTGAGGTTGTCGTGCTGGGCATCCGTCACCACCTGCAACGGCGTCGCGCCAGCCGGGAAGACGTCTAACTGCGGCAGGTAGCCGAGTCGCAGGTTCCGGCGGGATTCGATCGACCCGCCGTCGGAGTGTTCGAGCCCGGCCAGGATCTTGAGCAGGGTGGATTTGCCCGAGCCGTTGGGGCCGATCAGGCCCGTGCGCTCCGAATCGTCGAAGCGAATGCTGAGCCCGTGGAAGATCGCGCGGGAGCCGAAGGATTTTTCGAGCGAATCACAACTGAGAAGCAACGCCATGGGTCGGACGTTCTATCGCGATGACGGGCGAAATGGAACGCGCCTGGCAAGAAACCCGTAGCAGCGACAGGGCGATCGCACGTGGCAACTCGTAGGGGCGAACCTTGTGTTCGCCCTCTTTCCTGCTGGGTACGAAGGGCGAACACAAGGTTCGCCCCTACGGGCCGCCTCAAACGATACAGATGCAATCGCCCTGGTAGCTGCGACGCCTCGTGCGCCGGTTGCGTTTACTGCATCACCCACATGCCCGTCGCGTTCATTGCAAGAGGCGACGCAGGCGTCGCAGCTACCCACGATGCGTCAGAGGCCCCATTCCGACGTCGGCGCGGATGCGGTTGGCAGTCGTCCAGAGTTGTGGCTGGCCGTCGAGCAGCTTGATGACCGCGGTTGTCGAGACGCCCAGGTTCGCCGCGACCGCGGCCGGGTTGCCGGCCAGCGCCGCCAATAGGTCCAGCACCAGGCCGGCGGTAGGCGTGAAAAGCGGATGATGGTGTGAAACCTCGAAACGCGTGCCGTGACGGACCGAGAGGAACCACTCGGGCGGCGTGAACGTGGTCAGGTCGACCGGCTCGCGCACGTCCGTCGCAAGTTTCAGCCGCAGCCGGCTCATCGCATGAACCCGGTTTTCCTTCAGCGACCGCGCTTCGGTCGCGGTGACGATGATGCCGGTCGGCTCGTGAACGAGGCGGACGCCGTTGGACGTCTTGTTCCGCTTCTGCCCGCCGGGCCCGGAGCCGCGGTAGTGGTCTTCGCGGGATTGGGCGAGGAGGGCTTCGTCGGTGAGGAGGCGGAACAACATGTCGTGCGCGGGTCCGATGGAATTACCGATCGCCGAGGATTGGCAGTTGAAGCCGTTCACTGCGCCCGGCGTCGTCGTCCAGGCCGGGCGCGGCGCCGATGAACTGCCTGTCGATCTGTTTCACCGCCCGCATCGGGGGAGCTTGTACGGGCAACAGGTCGGGTGAATCGGGGCCGTCGTGGCGTTTGAGGACGTTGTAGTATTGGTCGCGCTGGGCGGGGACCCATCCGCCGTCGCGGATCAGGCGGCAGATGTCGCGCTCGGCGAGGCGGTAGGTCGTGCCGGCGGCGCTGACGACGTTTTCTTCCATCATCACGCTGCCCATGTCGTTGGCGCCGAAGAACATCGCGAGTTGCCCGACCTTC
>JBKJRK010000400.1:0-4646 GCA_046593135.1 Tepidisphaeraceae bacterium
CGACTTCGTTTTTCAATCCCTGCTCGCCGGCTCCAACGAGGCCGCCGCGATGGAGGTCGCGCGGGCCGCCCTTGATTACCTGATCGGCGAAGACGTGGCCCAGCGTTGGTCCGGCCACCTCGACGTCGCCGAGATGTCTCACTCCGTCACCAACAGCTTCATTCCCCTGGCTCGTGTCCGGTCGATGGTGCTCGACATTATCGCGACCGTGCTCGCCGACCTGCCCGACCGCCCGTATTGGAAAATGCCGAAGCTCGCGCCGATCGAGTTGAAGCACCGCCCTGAAAGGCGGGAAGAGTACGCCAACCAGGACGACGCGATGTTCGGGACGACAATCGTCCCGGAGCTGCGCGAGGCGGCGTTTTCGCCGGGGTTCAACTCCGTCCGCTTCTCACGGCAGAGCGAGACGTTCTGCTACCTGAAGATCGAGGCGTCCGACGTCGACCTCGACGAGCGGTACAAGCGAAAAAAGGCGATCGAAGAGGCGATGGACGCCGCGCTGCGCGACGACGGGGTGGGCGCCGTGGTCGGCACCGCGACCGGGCGCAAATACCTTTACTTCGACCTTGCCGTCACCGACGTGGTGAAGACGCTCGAAATCACGCGACGCCGACTGCTGGCGCTGGAGGTGCTGCCGGTGCACAGCTGGCTCTTGTTCTACGACGCCGACCTGGCGGGGGAGTACATCGGCCTGCGTTCGGCGACGCCGCACCCGCCGCTCTGGGCCGAGCCGACGGAGCATGAGCCCGTGGTGCCACGGCGGGGCGTTCAGCTCGTCGCATCATCCGGCACACAAGACGGTGGCCGCGACAACCCGGACTGGATGATGGACCCGATTGGGCATTGAAGCGGCGGCGGGGGCAAACCGTCGAGAAGGAGGCGTCCGTGTACGTCGTCGCGGTCAGCGTGTTTGTGAAGCCCGAGTTCGTCGATCAGTTCATCGCCGCATCCCTCGACAACGCCCGCAACACGCGGAAGGAACCGGGCAACATCCGGTGGGATTTTTGCCAGGCCGAGGAAGATTCGACACGATTTCTTTTGTACGAGGCGTACCACGCCAAAGAAGACTTGGCGGCGCATCAGCAGACTGAACACTATCTGCGTTGGAGACAAGCGGTCACCGATTGGATGGCCCAGCCGCGGCAAGGTGTGAAGCACAATGCGATCTTCTTCGGCGACGCGGAGTGTTGACGGTTAGACGTCCACGCCATGAAGGTGACATGTCTGGGCTGAACTCTCACAAAATCGGGGAAACGGTATTCGGCCGCGGAGCCTTCGCGCGTATCGGCGAACTTGCGGGGTCACTCGGGCGCGCGGCGCTGATCGTTTACAACGGGGATGAAGTAGGAAGCGGCGGGGCACTCGATCGCATGACGGCGGCGTTTGCCGGGCGAAATATTCACCCGACGCTGTTCCGGCAGCGCGGGGAGCCGGCGGTTGACGATGTCGATCGCGCCGTGGCTATGGGCCGCGACGCGAACTGTGACGTCGCCGTCGGCCTCGGCGGCGGCAGCGCGATCGATGCGGCAAAGGCCGTGGCGGGGCTGCTTGCAAACGGCGGGGTCGCGCTGGATTACATGGAAATCGTCGGCAAGGGGCAAAAAATCACGAAGCCGGCTCTGCCGTGGATCGCCGTTCCGACGACGGCGGGGACTGGCTCGGAGGCGACCCGCAACGCCGTCATCACCTTCCCACCCAAGCGGTTTAAAGCGAGCATCCGAAGCGAACTGCTCTTGCCGCTGATCGCGCTGATCGATCCCGAGTTGGGAGTCACTGTGCCGCCCGGCGTTACCGCCAGCTCGGGCATGGACGCGCTGTGCCAGCTTATTGAGTCCTACACCTCAAACGGCGCCAATGCGACGACTGACGAGCTGGCGCTTAAGGGCCTCGCCCTCGCGACACGATCGCTTCGGCGCGCTTATGCGAACGGAGCTGATCTCGACGCCCGGGAAGACATGGCGCGGGCTGCGAATTTAAGCGGGACGACTTTGAGCGCCGCCGGACTGGGCGCCGTTCACGGATTCGCAGCGCCGCTGGGGGCGAACTTTCCTGCGCCGCACGGCAGCGTCTGCGCCGTGTTACTGCCACACGTTATAGAGGCCAATGTTCGCGCATTACGCGTTCAGTCGAGCGGACATCCCACGCTGGCGCGATACGCGAGGGTGGGGCGCATTCTCTCCGGCAACGATCAACTGGACGACTCTCAAGCGACCGCCCGCGCCATCACCGAGACGGCGGCGCTCGTGAGGGATTTGCGCATTCAACCGCTTAGTGCGTTTGGCGTGAAGCACGACGCGATTCCCGAAATCGTCGTTCTGGCGCGCCAGGCGGGCAGCATGAAATACAATCCGGTAACGTTGTCAGACGATGAATTGGCAGGGATTCTCCGCAACGCGCTATAACCGCAAACGTGTTTCGCGACGGCCCGAAGGGGTGGGTGTGGATGAGAATCAGTTCAAAGGAGCGTGCAAGCGACCAGCAGCGCTGCGGCGAGGTTGATCCCAACACTTGAAGCACCAAACGAGCGAACCCGGCCCTTTTGCGGCAGGCAGAGCAGACCCACCAACGTCGCGGCGAACCACACAAGGGCGGCGACCACGAAAGCCGCTTCCCAAAGCGTTGCCACGCGCACGCCGAGAAGTTGACGTTGAAAGGTTTGGACGATTTCTGCGTGGAACGCCGAGCCCAGCAGCGTGACCGCAGCCAGGAGCAGCGACAGCGCGTAAGCCGTCACGCCATGGCGTGCGGAAACGCGGGCCAACTCGGAAACGGCGACGGTCAAAGGTTGTGAATACTGCACGGCTGTCGACTTCATGCCTTCTTTATCGGCCGAATCCGGGCTTTTCCCACAACAGGTCAGCTCCGGATCAACTTTCCACCCTGCGGCCAGGCATGCCCCCCGCGGGTTTAGGTCGAATGTACGCCCTTTAACGCCCGCCGCCAAGGCCCGCAGCACGGATCGGCAACGCTCCGATCCGTGGTTTGAATCCAACCGGGCCATCCGCTATCGTCCGCGCTCTTCCCAACAGGAGTTTCCCATTGAAGATCGCAGTCATGCCCGGCGACGGCGTCGGGAAGGAAGTTGTTCCGGAAGGTTTGAAGGTCCTCCAAGCCGCCGCCGACAAGTTCGGGTTCAAGTTCACCACCCGGCACTATCCCCACGGCGCTGAACACTACCTCGCCACCGGCGTTACGCTCCCCCCGGCCGATCTGAAGGAAATCGGCGCGCATGACGTGATCCTATTCGGCGCCGTCGGCGCCGACCCCCGCGGCAACGCGCGAATCCCGCAAGGCCTGATCGAGACGGACATTCTTTTGAGGATGCGGTTCGAGCTCGACCAGTACATCAACCTCCGCCCGACGCGTTTGCTTCCCGGCGTGCCGACGCCCCTGAAAAACGTCGGTCCCGATGATCTCAACATGGTGATCGTCCGCGAGAACACGGAAGGACTGTATTGCCAGAACGGCGGGTTTCTATACAAGGACACGCCGCACGAGGTGGCGAACCAGATCGAAGTGACGACGCGGCACGGCGTCGAGCGGTGCATCCGCTACGCCTTTGAGTACGCGAAACAGCAGGGGCGGAAAAAAGTCACGCTGGTCGCCAAGACCAACGTCCTACGCTTTGCCCACAACCTGTGGATGCGGGCGTTCGAGCAGATCAAGGCCGAATACCCGACCATCGAGACTGATTATCACCACGTCGACGCCTGCACCATGTACATGGTGACCAAGCCGAAGATTTACGACGTGATCGTCACGACCAACATGTTCGGCGACATCATCACCGACCTCGGCGCCGCCATTCAGGGCGGGATGGGCATGGCCGCGAGCGGCAACCTCAACCCGACGCGGAAGTATGCGAGCATGTTCGAGCCCGTGCACGGCTCCGCGCCCGATATTGCCGGTAAGGGTTACGCCAATCCGATCGCGACATTTTTGAGTGTCGCCATGATGCTCGATTTTCTCGGCCAGCCCGAGGCGGCGAAAGCCGTGAACCGGGCGTGTCAGGACGTGGTGGCTGACCCGAGGAACCACACGCGAGACCTGGGCGGAACGGCTTCGACGGCACAGATCAGCGAGGCGGTCGTCGCCAAGGTCAAGGGCTAAATAAGGGTGCGCGATCCCGCGCCGATTGTTCGCTGGTTATACGGATCGTGATTAATCCTGGCGCGAGTTCAGGGCCGCTGAAGCGGCCCTATCGGGTGGAAAATTGAGACATGACGCGCACGGATTCATCCCGATTCGTATTAGCCGCTGTCTACAGAGCGGCGTCGCGTTGCTGTGCGCGTGACCGCGCACATTCGTTTAGTTCATGACGAGTTCGAGTCCCGAAACCGCCTCAAGCCACACCAGCCGGATGCGCTGTGCCGCCGGGGCGATCACTTTCCCGGCAAGCATGAAGGCCACGATAAAGACCACCATCGATCCGCCGTTCGCGCTGAGGCTTGCCATGGCGTTCTTGTAGCCGTCGCTGAAGTTTTCCAGGATCTTTGAGCCGTCGAGCGGCGGAATTGGGATCATGTTGAATAACGCGAGCATGAGATTCACGTAGCCGAACACCCCCAGCAGGAACTGGAAATTTCCCCGGGGCGTGCCCTGCGGCAAAGTGGAGCCGTCGAATCGCCACCAAAGCCCAAGCGACG
>JBKJRK010000444.1:0-5213 GCA_046593135.1 Tepidisphaeraceae bacterium
CTCGACCCCAAGCTCGTGGCGACGCTTGCCGAGTTGGGCTACGAGGAGCCCACGCCGATCCAGCGTGAGTCGATCCCGCCGCTGTTGAAAGGGAAAGACTTTATCGGACAGGCGGCGACCGGGACGGGGAAGACGGCGGCGTTTGCATTGCCGATCCTGCAGCGCGTCGCCGAGAGCGGCAAGGATCGCGCGCAGCCGTCGGCGCTGGTTTTAGTGCCGACGCGCGAGTTGGCGATGCAGGTCGCCGAAGCGATGCACAAGTACGGGCAGAAGCTGAAGATCACGACGCTCGCGATCTACGGCGGGCACTCGTTCGGGCAGCAGCAGCGGATGCTGGAGCGGGGCATCGACGTCGTCGTCGCCACGCCCGGCCGGGCACTCGACCACATCCGCCGGGAGACGCTGGACCTGAGCGGGATCGCGATTCTCGTGCTGGACGAAGCCGATGAAATGCTCGACATGGGTTTCGCCGAGGATTTGGAGACGATCCTGTCGGAAACGCCGGCCGAGAGGCAGACGGTGTTGTTTTCCGCGACGCTGCCGCCGCGGATCGCAGGAATGGTGAAGCGGCACTTGAAAGAGCCGCTGCGCATTCAGATCGCCAGAGAGGCGGCCGCCAAAGGCGTCGCCCCCAAGGTCCGCCAGACGGCGTACATCATCCCGCGGTTCAAAAAACTGGAAGTCCTCGGGCGCATCCTCGACCTGGAAAATCCGTCCTCGGCCCTGGTGTTCTGCCGCACGCGGACGGAAGTCGACAACCTCACCGAACGCCTCAGCGCCCACGGCTACCGGGCCCAAGCCCTGCACGGCGGGATCACGCAGGATCAGCGTACCCGCGTCATCAAGCGCCTGCGCGAAGGCGCGATCGACCTCGTCATCGCGACCGACGTCGCCGCCCGCGGGCTGGACATCGAGAACCTGGAACTGGTTGTGAATTACGACGTTCCGACGTCGCCGGACTCCTACGTCCATCGCATCGGCCGGGTCGGGCGGGCGGGGCGCGAGGGCGTGGCGATCACGCTGGCCGACCCGCGCGAATCCCGGCTCCTGCGGGATTTCGAGCGGCAGACGAAGAGCAAAATAGAGACGGCGCAGGTGCCCACCGTCGCCGACCTTCGCGCCCGAAAGTTGGAACAGACCCGCGCCGCGCTGCTGGAGTCCATCAACGGCGGAGAACTGGACCGCTACCGCGTCGTCGTCGAATCGCTCGCCCAGGAACACGACCTGATGAACATCGCCCTGGCGGCCCTCAAGCTCGCGCACGAGGCGACCACCGGCGACAACGACGACGAAGTCGATGCGCCGCCCGCAAACTCAGGCCGGGATGAACGGCGGGACGAGCGCCGCGGGAGTGGCCCCAAAGGGCCAATGTCTCGCATCTACATGGGCGCGGGGCGCGTCGGCGGAATTCGACCGCAAGACATCGTCGGCGCCATCACCGGCGAGTCGGGCGTTTTCGGCGACCAGATCGGCGCCATCGAAATCGCCGACCGGTTCTCGATCGTCGAACTGCCCGAAGACGTGGTCGAGCAGGTCCTCACGGCGATGCGGAAGACCCGCATCAAAGGTCGAAAAGTGCCCGTGCGACGCTTCATCGAAAAGTGACACGGACGGCGCCAACCGCGGCTTCGAATCTTTTCATCGTGGTGCTAAAGCGGCGCCGGAATGCGTCCGATCCAAGGGCGGTCGGGACGTCGGATAACCACACGCGACCGACCCAACGAAACCGCGCCGCGCCGTTAGCGCAATGAATATTGCAACGGCATTAATTCCCACAATCCCGGCCCCCCGCGTGCCGGCGCGGAGGGGGTCGGTGCCAGAAGTTGCAAAAAGTCGGCCAAAAAATAAGTATTTTTGCGGCAAAAGTTTTTTTCTTTTATCGCGTTTTTAGGGTTGATCGAGATCGCGATCCCCCTATTTTGGCGACCTCAACGCCCGAGGCGGGTGCCAATGGTTTTGGCTCCTTATCTGTGGCTCGCGGCGTGAAGGGCTTTCGTTCTTAAAGGATAGGACTATGAAACGACCGACACCGGTTGGCCATTCCTACCCCAGCGTCCCGGTCGAAACGGGGCACTCTTAGATCCGCGCAACCACCGCGCCGCCGGCCGCACGTTTTGCGTTGCCAAACGTGACACCGGGGCATTGCCCGTAAGTTCTCTGCCGTAATCGAGTTCCGAAAATTCTTTAGCGCCGGCCCGGCGTCAATTTTGACGCGCCGGTCATGCTGTTTTTTGTATTGGAGGTCGCCGTGCTGTTTACCCGCCCCTTTTTGGGCCAATCTCGCTCTGTTGCCACTCGGGCTCGTCAAGCCGCCGTCACGAACGCGCCGAAGCCGCTTGAATCCCTCGAATCGCGTACGTTGATGTCTGTTAGTTTGGGGTCCGACGGTTGGACTGACATCACCAAGAGCGGCGACTCCAAAGTTATCTATGTTTCCAGCTCGGGCGGCAGCGACTCCAACAGCGGGCTGACGGCCGACTCGCCGCTCAAGACGATCAACAAGGGCGCGTCGCTGGTTCGCAGCGGCATGCCCGACCACTTGCTGCTCAAGCGCGGTGACAGTTGGACGGAAACACTGATGTGGAGCAAGTCCGGCCGCAGCAGCCAGGAGCCCGCCCTCATCGGCACCTACGGCTCGGGCGAACGCCCGCTCATCAAGGCCGGCTCGGGCACCGGAATCGACATCGCCTCCGGCAGCGTGAGCAACCTCGCCATCGTGGGCATCCACTTCCAGGCCCACACCCGGATCCCCGGCGCCTCGAACTTTGTGCGCTCGAGCGGCGGGTACGGCATCCGCTTCGTCGCCGGCACGAGCAGCGTGCTCGTCGAGGACGTCGAAGTCGACCACTTCAAGTTCAACCTTCTGTTCCAAGCTTACAATTCCGCCCAGAGCAACGTTAAGATCCGCCGCTCGGTCATCACCGACAGCTACGGCCTCAGCGTCGCCAGCTCCGGCATCTTCGCGCAAGGCGTCCAAGGCCTGACGCTGGAAGAAAACGTCTTCGACCACAACGGCTGGAACACCGCGGTTTCGGGCGCGAGCTCCAACTCGCTCAGCCACAACGCCTACCTCTCCAACGAAAACAACAGCGTCGTCGTCAAGGGCAATATCTTCTCCGACGCCTCCAGCCACGGGCTCCAGATGCGGGCCGGCGGCGAGGTCCGGAACAATCTGTTCCTGCGTAACCCGATCGGCCTGAGCTACGGCATCGTCAACGGCGCGGCGTTGAAAGCCGGCGGCGTCACCGGCACCATCGACGGCAACGTCTTCACGGAAAGCCGTGACATCGGCGGCAGCGCCCGCGGCTGGGCGATGGAGCTCGGCAACATCAAGGGCGCCACTGTCCGCAACAACGTCATGACCAATGACACCGTCGGTCAGGCCCCCGCCATTACGCTGAATACCGGCAGCAACATCGAAAACTCCGGCAGCGGCGTGGGCATCAATAACCTGGTCATCGAAGACAACATCGTGAACAACTGGTACGGCGCCTTCGGCATGAGCGGCAGCCTCAGCATCGGCGGAAGCGGCGTCAACTCGCTCAACAACCTGACCGTCCGTAACAACGACTTCCAGAACGTCGACGGCCCGTACAACCGCATCGTCGCCCACACCGGGCCGTACAGCACCAGCGAAGAATCCTGGAGCAACAACCGCTACTACGACGCGGCCGACCCGGCGCAGTGGTTCTTCATGGGCACCAGCAATACCTCGCTGTCAACCTGGAAGAGCAAGCTCGAGCCGACCGCGCAGGCCACGAAAGTCACCTACTCCAATCCCAACGCGAGCATCTCGTCCTACGCCGGCTCCTACGCCACCTTCGTCAACGGCGCCCGCGACCTGTCCAGCAACAGTTGGAACAGCAAGTACACTGCGGTGTCTGCGACGAACTACATCAAGTCGGCGTTCAACCAGTCCGGATCGACCCCGACCGACCCGACTCCGCCGCCCGTCGTTACGCCGCCACCCGGGGGGGACACCACTAACCCGACACTCGTGAGCTACACGACCGGCGCGTCCGCGATCACCATGAAGTTCAGCGAGGACGTGAAGAACAGCCTCACGACGTCTGACCTGACCGTCACAAACACTTCGAACGGCTCGGCGATCTCGTCGTCGTCGATGAAGCTGGTCTATGACACGACTTCCAATACGGCGACGTGGACTTTCCCCGGCCTGAGCAACGCCAAGCTCCCGACCGGCAGCTTCCAGGCGAAGCTCCCCGACCAAAACGTCACCGACAATGCCGGCAACCGCCTCGGCGGCGGGGCCGACATCGCGCTGAACTTCAACGTGACGTCCACCAGTTCGACTACCCCCGGGAGCATCGTGCTGGACACGATTCAGCCCGCCGTCGTCGGCTACAGCGGCACGTCGACGTCGGTCAAAATCAAGTTCAGCGAGAACGTCTCGGCCAGTCTGGCGGCCAAAGACCTCGTCGTGAAGAACACCAGCAACGGCAACGGCGTCTACGATTCGCTCCGGCTGAGCTATAACACCTCGACCAACGAGGCGACCTGGACCTGGCCGACCCTCAGCGGCACGGGCAGGCTCGGCGCGGGCAACTGGCAGATCACGCTGCCCGACGAAACCGTCACCGACCTCGCGGGCAACCGCCTCGCCGGCGGCAAGGATTTCACGTTTAGTTTCAGCGTCTAAACCCCCATGGGGTAAGGACGGAAAGCGAGAGCAAGGCGCGGCTAAGCCGCGCCTTGCTCTCGTTTGAATGACGGCCGGGCGAAGCTCCGATCGACGATCCGTGCCAAAAACAATTCTTTCGGCCAAGGCGCGTTGGTTTTCAAGCGACTGCTTCCGCGATATACATGGGCCGCGGAAGGACAACAGCCGGTGGCCAACGTCTTGATCGTCGACGACAACGCGGACATCTGTCGCGCCCTTGCGCGACTCGTCCGCTCGTTCGGCCACGCCGCGGACACCGCCCCCGGCGGGCAGGAAGCGCTCGACTTTCTCCAGGACCGTGTCCCCGACCTCATCATCCTCGACGTCATGATGCCGCACGTCGACGGCTTCGAGGTGCTAAGGAGAGCGCGCGGCGAGCCGCGGACCGCTGACGTCCCGGTCGTGATGTTCACCGCAGCCGGCGAGGTCAACTCGCGGGAGAAAGCGCTGCGGCTCGGGGCCAACGGATTCTGGCTGAAAGGTTCGTTCGACCTGAAACAACTCGATCAACACCTCGCCACGTACCTGAACC
>JBKJRK010000553.1:0-4253 GCA_046593135.1 Tepidisphaeraceae bacterium
ATTACGGCGGGTTCCTCGCGGGGGCGCCGTAATACTGGAACGAGTCGATCACCAGCCGGGCTACCTCCCCCGCCGGCGCGGGAGGGCCCGCCGTCTTCACCACCGCCCGGAGCACGAACGGCGCCGCCAGGACGATGAGGAAAAGGATGAGGTAAACGTAATGTCTCACCCGCGCGGCTCATCCTTCCGATTTGCCGCCGGAAACGACGTCAAACCCTCGCGGCGGATCCACGACAGGTTTGGGCGCCATCCGGTTGCGGGCGAAGAACATCAGCGTCGCGCCCACGAGCCCGGCTGGCGCGAGGAAGTAGAAGTAGCTCCCCCACCCGAACTTGTCGATCGCCCACCCCAGCGGCGCCCCCGCGAGGAACCCGCCGTAATACTGGAACGAGTCGATCACCCCCGAGGCGAATCCCGCCATCTTCTTCCCGCCGATATCCATCGCCGCCGCCGTGCCGAGGATGGAGTGCGTCGCGTTGGCGGTGAACGCGATGAGGATGAGAAAGATCACGACGGTATTGGGGCTGACAAACCACGCTGCGGCGAGAATGACGACGGTCTCGATCAGGTACAGCCCCGCCGCCACCGGCGCGCGCTTGCCCTTGAAGAATACGTCCGACACGTAACCCGACGCGAGTGAGCCCAGCGTCGCCACGAGCGGGATTCCGAACACCAGTGCGGCGAACTGCGGGGACTTGAGGTTGATGTTGTAGGCGCTTTCGACGAAGCGCGGGAACCACTGGTCGATGCCCTGTCGCACCACGCCCGTGCAGGCGTATGCGCCGGCGGTAATCCAGACGACCGGGTTGGAGAAGACCGTCCAGAAAAGTTGGCGCAGCGTCGGGTCGGGCTCGCCATCCCCCGGCTCCTTCGCAGGACTGGCGAAACCGGTCTCCTCGGGATTGTTTTTGACCCACACGTAGAAGTTGAGCGTGATCAGCGCTGTAATCGCTGCGGGGACGATGAACGTCCAGCGCCAATGTTGCGGCGGGAGGTGGATCATCCAGAACAGCGTGAACCCGCCGAGAATCGCCGGCGCGAGCACGCCGATGCCGAACCGACCGAGGTTGATCATGAACCCGAAGATTCCCGCGAAGCGGCCGCGCTCGGTGCGGTGAAACCAGGCGGTGTTGATCTTGATCATCCCCGGCGCGCCGAACGACTGGAGGTAGCCGTTGAGCCCCCAGATCGTCATGAACGACATGAGCATGAACCGCTGCGAAACCCCGGGCCCTGCCCAGTAGGACGCCAGGCCGAAGAGGACGTTGAGCACGATCGTTCCGTACGCGCCCGTCAGCATCGCCTTGCGCCCGCCGATGCGGTCTGTGAAGAAGCCGTTGACCATCTGCCCGACCGCATACGCAATCAGTGCGGCCGAGATGATCCATCCCATCTGCGTGTTGGTGAGATTGAACTCGCTTGCGATGCTCTTGTTGGCGATCGGGAAGTTGTATCGGCACAGGTAATACGACGCGTACATTAACCCGATCGAGCCCCAATTCAGCCCCCGCCGCGCGCGAAAGCCGGGCGGGTGAATAACCGGGGCAGACTGAAATGTTCCGGCATGACTCATGCGGATTCTTCACCTTGCGCGGTCGGGTCCATGCTCCCATCAATTTGCCAGCACGACGACGTCTGCCGGATCAAACTCGATTTCCAGCGTCTCGGGCACGTCGAACAGCGGCGGCGCGCAGATTATTTTCAACCGGTGGCCGTTAACGAGCAAAACGTGCTCGCTCGCTTCGCCGAGAAAAGTCGTCTCGAGCGGCTTGCCCGTCATGCGATTTCGGCCCGTGGCCCGGGCGTGCCCGTTGCGCGCGATCTGCATCTGCTCGGGCCGGATACTTACGGTCACTCGGTCCGGCACTTCGCCCGTAGCGCGCGCAACCATTCGACCCGCGGGCGTCTGCACGTGTACGGTGTCCCCTTCACGGCTTAACACTTCGGCGGGCAGCAGGTTGGTGTGCCCGACGAAGTCGGCGACAAAAGTATTGACGGGACGATGATAAAGTTCGCCCGGCGTTCCGACCTGCACAATCTTGCCGCCCTGCATGACCGCGATGCGATCGGCGACGCTTAGCGCCTCCTTCTGATCATGCGTGACGTAAATCGTGGTGAAGCCTGCGGTCTTACAGATCCGGCGGATCTCACCCCGCATCTCGTGGCGCAACTTGGCGTCCAGGTTGCTCAACGGCTCGTCGAGCAGCAAACAGGCGGGATTCACGGCCAGCGCACGCGCCAGCGCGACGCGCTGCTGCTGGCCGCCGGACAATTGGTTGGGCTTGCGGGCGGCGTAGTCCTGCATCTGCACAAGCCGGAGCACCTCGGCGACGCGCGAAGCCTGCTCGACGCGGGACGAGCCGCGCACTTTCAAACCGAAACGCACGTTCTCCGCGACCGTCATGTGCGGCCACAACGCGTAACTCTGAAAGCACATCACGGCATTCCGCTTTTCAGTGCCCAGGGCCGTCACGTCCCGATCGTTGAACCAAATCCGCCCGCCCGTCGGCTCGTGCAGCCCGGCGATGAGGCGCAGCAACGTGCTCTTGCCGCAGCCACTCGGGCCGAGCAGAAAAAACAGCTCGCCGGCCTTAATCTCAAGGTTAACGTCGTCAAGCGCAGCGACCTCCGGGCCGAACTGCTTGGTAATGTGCTCGAATCGGACGCGGGTCATCGGCGCGAGATTGTACGGGCTGCGTCGCAAAAACGCGCAGCCTTCACACGTCGTTAACGACTCGTCGCTGCTTTCGCGGCGCGCACGCGAGCGAGATTTACGATTGCTTCATGAAAGTGCGGCTGCAATTGCACCGTTCGCGCATATGCACGTTCAGCGGCTTCGAGCCGCCCTTCGTTTTCGAGGGCTTTGCCGAGGTTATTGTGGGCAGGCCCGTAATCGGGTTTGACACGAACGGCTTCTTCCAGCATCTCCGTCGCCGCCTCAAACCGACGGCCCGCAAGTAGCCTTGTTCCCATCGCATTCAAGGCAACGTGATCTCCGCCGGCCAGCTCGCGGGCTTTTGCCAACACCATTCGTCCCTCGTCCGGCTGGTCATGACTCAGGAGCGCATAACCGAGCACGAACCATGGCCCCGGCTCGTCTGGAACTGCTTCGGCATTGGTGCGGTACAGTGCGATGGCCCGGCCCGGATTGCCGACCTGATCGTGAAGAAGGGGAAGCACGTCTCTGAAAGGCGCCGGGCCCGTGGCCACTGCAAGCGCCTCCTCGTACCATGAAATTGCAGACGGTAGATCGCCCAATGACAGGTAGATGTCGCCGAGTTTGCTGCGCGGGTCCTTTCCTCCAAATGGCTTATCCAGAGCCCTGCGAAACCAGGAGATGGCCTCGTCGGGCTTATGCTCCATGACCGCAAGCCCACCCAAGGACATGTACGCTTCGGAAAAATCGGGATTGAGTTCTATGGAACGATGGTAAGCGGCGCGTGCTTCGTCGTATCGCCCCATTGGAATGAGGTAGAGCGAAGCGTAATTGTTTAGCGGCATTCCGCCGTCCGGATTCTCCTCGACCGCGTTTTTCCAGACCATGCCTTCGCTTTTGTAATGACCGGCTTCTTGTCGCGACAGCAGCGCCAGCCAACCCACCGCCGCGCACGCCGCGACCAGTCCCACAATCCTCCCGCTGCGCCCGAATAGCGCGAACGCCGCTGACGCGCCTGCCGTCACAAAGGCGATCGCAATCAGGCACGCGTGATACTGCCAGTGGTCCGAGACCAACGAGTACCTGAAAAAGTACACGTCGACGAATCCGAGGACCGGCAGGAGCATCGCCGTGTAACACGCCGTCGCCGCGAACGGCCCGCGGCCGATGCGTTTTCGCATTCCCAGCAACACAGCCAAGACGGCGGCGAGCGCCGCCAACGGAAGCCAGTGGACGAGCTTCGACGAGTCGACTTTCCAACGCGGGTACACGAACGACAGGCCTACCGGGCGAAGAAGCTTGTCGAGGTAAAACCACACGCACCAGCCCGACGCCGCCAGCCGGCTGGCAAAACCTTCCGGCCGCACGACCGCCGCCCCGATGCCGCGGGCGGAGTGCATCCCGATCGTTACCAGCGAGATCGCGACCGACAGGACGAAAAACGGGACCACGGCCTTTACGTCGTCTCGCGTCACTTTCCCCGCCGCCCACCACGCCATCAAGAGAAGGACTACGGGCAGCAAGACCGGCGACGGTTTGGCGAGGAGCGACAGTGCAAAAAACACGACCGAGGACCAGTAAAAACCGCGGCCGGCCC
>JBKJRK010000605.1:0-2714 GCA_046593135.1 Tepidisphaeraceae bacterium
GTCGTCTTCGTGTGCGTCTTCAACTCCGGAACGCCGTAAAGGACGTGGATGCCGGCTTTTTCGAGCCGGTTGGCGAGTTGGATGTTGCGCTCTTCGTCGAAACGGGCCTTGAGCTCCACCAGCGCAACGACCTGCTTGTTGGCCTCGGCGGCACGAATGAGCAGGGGGATGAACGGGCTGTCGTCGCCCGTCCGGTACAGCGTCATCTTGATCGCCAGCACCTTCGGGTCGGCGCACGCCTCGTGGACAAAGCGCTCAACGCTCGCGCTGAAACTTTCATACGGCGTGTGGACCATCACGTCGCCGCGGCGAATCGCGGAGAAGATGTCCTCGTCTTCGTCGGATAAATGGGACGGGATGAGCGGTTCCCACTTCTCGTACCGGAGCCGGGGAACCGGCAAGTCGGCGATGATCCGCAGGTCCTCGAAATCCGGCTCGGCCCGCATCTCGTAAACGTCTTCCGGCTGAAGGTTCAACTCGTGCATCAGGAAGCTGAGCATCCAGGGGTTCGGGTCTTTTCCCGTTTCCAGCCGGACGACGCGGGCGAACCGCCGTTGCCGGAGCTCTTCTTCCATCAACTCAAGAATGTCTTCGGCGTCTTCCTCGTCTCGCTCGAGGTCGGCGTTGCGCGTGACGCGGAAGCGCATCACGTCGACGACTGCCATGTCGGGGAACAGGTCGTCGAGGTTGTTGCGGATGAGCGACAGCAAGCTCACGAACCGCCACGGCGTCATCGCCGACGCGCCGGGCGTGGCCTCGCCGACGCGCACCCACTGCGGCAGCACCTCGGGAATTTTGATCCGAGCGAACAGGTTTTCTTCGCGGTCGGGGTGGTGAAGGATTACGCCCAGCGACGTCGAAAGGTTGGAAATGAACGGAAACGGGTTACCCGGATCGACCGCGAGTGGTGTGAGCACCGGGAAAACGCTCGCGCGGAAATACTGATCGGCCTGCTGTTTCTCGGCGTCGGTCAGGTCGTTCCATCCGAGCAGATGAATCCCTTCGGCGGCCAACCCCGGGCACAGGGTCTTCGTGTAGCACTCCGCCTGCTGCCGCAACATCGGCGTGACGGCGTTTCGAATCGCGGCGAGCGACTGTACCGGCGTCATCCCGTCCGGCGTCTGCGTAACGCCGCCGCCCAGAATTTGCCGCTTCAATCCGCCCACACGCTTCATGAAATATTCGTCAAGATTGGACGTGAAGATCTGAATGAACCGGACGCGTTCGAGCAGAGGAGTTCGGTCGTCAAGCGCCTCGTGCAACACCCGGCGGTTGAACTCCAGCCAGCTCAAATCGCGGTTCAGGAATTCCAGGGGCGACACGTCGGCCGCGGTGGCGGAGAGATGGATCAGTGGTTGGGCGGCGGTCTGCGTCATCAATCGATCAGTTTAAGAGCGGGAAGCATACGAGGCGATTATTATGAACTGGTTAACCTGCGGTCGTCGATGCGGCGGAAACGGTCACATCCCAACGGCGCAGACACCTAGCGCGATTGCCGCCACCCCAATGGTGATAAATATACCGATTGCCACGCCGCGCAGCACCGGATGATCGCGGCGTCGTCCCAGAACGAGCGCGACGACCGCCGCGATTGCTAAAAGTGACAATCCTGCAATTCCGCCGATGAACAATCCGGCCAGCCCGGCGAGTTCGACATTTGGATTCCACCGCTGGTCCAGCCACGACCCCAGCATTGCACACAACGGCACACCCAGCACCGTCGCGATAATCCCTCGTACCAACCCTTTCCTAACCGACCGCGCCCGGGCTTGGGCGTCCCGCGGGCCGGCATAATCCAGGGGCTGGGGCAGTTCTGCGGGCCGATCGTCCTCGCTCATATTTCTACCCGCGGAGTTCCCTGAGCTGTCCCGGCGTCATCACCCACAGCAATGTCGCGCGTCCAGCTTTTACAGCACCCGGAAACTCCAACAAACACGCCGAGCCCTTGCGCAACCGAACGAACGACCGCTGTTCCCCCGCCAGAAGCCAACTCACCAGCATCCCCAGTTGCGGCTCATGCCCCACCAGCGCGATGGTCGCGTCCGCCGGCTGCCCCTGCAGCCATTTCAACACCCCCTTCGCCGGCTTCCCCGACTCCAACGCCGCAACCTTGGCGATACGCATTCCGTCATACGCCTTGGCAACGATCTTCGCCGTCTCCACCGCCCGCGTCGCACCGCTGGCGGCCAACACGTCCAAACGCTTCACGACCCGGCGTAACCCCTCCGCCCCAGCCCGCATCCTGCTTCGCCCTTCTTTCGTCAACGCTCGCTCGAAGTCATCCCTGCCAGTTTTAGCAAACGTTTCCCGATCCTCCGCGATCGCATGTCGAATGATTAGAACTCGCATGGGCGCAACCCTGTTTCATGCCAATTGCCGACAACTAAACGATTCAATGAACCATACCGCATCGACCTGCCGTTTCGATACACCCTGAGTCATCCCCAGTTTCCCCTTCGCGTCATCGATAGCGCATAAAATAGCCCGAGCCCGGAAACATCGGGCTCGGGCTATTTATGCACCGTCGAGCATGCGGCGGCGAAACTGGGGATGAGTCAGGACACCGCCGTTCGAATGTGCCCCGTGCGGCTTTAGCAGCAGCGGTCGTCAATAGTTCCATATGGGAAGATCGCGTCGTCAAGGGCTGCGTCTGCGCGTGTGCATGTTTACCTTTAAGCACCGACATTCCTGGTTAATCCATGGTTGGCGTTTTG
>JBKJRK010000637.1:0-3047 GCA_046593135.1 Tepidisphaeraceae bacterium
CTCCACGACACCTACGGCTTCCCCATCGACCTCACGCGCATCATGGCCGAAGAGCGGGGTATGGCCGTCGACATTTCCGGGTACGAAAAGCTGATGGAGCAGGCTCGCGAACTCGCGCGCACTGGGGGGAAAGTCGATGGGTCCAGCAAGCTGACGGACCTCCCGCCGGCGATTCTCGCCGAGTTGGCCCAGATGGGCGTGACCCCGACAAAGGACACGGCTAAGTTCTCGCAGGAGCCGATTGCCGCTCAAATTCTCGCAATTTGGAACGGCAACGATCTCGGGTCATCGCCCGTCGAAGCCGGCGATGACGCGCCGCTTGCCGTGATTCTTGACCAGACGAACTTTTATGCCGAGATGGGCGGACAAGTTGGCGACGCCGGTACGCTCACCGCGCCCACCAGTCTTGACTTGGGTGAACTGAGCCGCGCGACGCAGTCGATCTTTGACGTGGAGGCGACCAAGGTTGTCGGCGGCTTCGTCCTGCATGTCGGCCGACTCCGCAGCGGCAAGATCGCAGTGGGTGAGACCGTTGTCGCCACCGTCGCCGACCGACGTCGTGCCACGGAGTCGAACCACACGGCGACCCACCTCGCCAACTGGGCGCTCCGCGAAGTCCTCGGCGAAGGCGTGCAGCAGAAGGGTTCGCTCGTCGATCCGGAAAAACTTCGGTTCGACTTCTCGCACGGGAAGGCACTCGGTGAAGAGGAGCTCGCGCGCATCGAGCAGCTCGTCGGACAGTGCGTCGAGAAGAAGTTGCCGGTCTACGCCGAGGAGGCGCCGCAGGAGCAGGCGTTGAAGATCAGCGGGCTTCGCGCTGTGTTTGGGGAAAAATACCCGCCGATGGTGCGCGTCGTGTCGGTCGGGGTTCCCGTCGCCGATCTTCTCAAAGTCCCGACCAACGAAAAATGGCGTCAGTATTCCGTCGAATTCTGCGGCGGGACGCACCTCAAATCCTCCACCGACGTCGAGGCGTTCGCGATTACGGCAGAAGAATCCGTCAGCAAAGGCATCCGCCGACTCGTTGCCCTCACCGGCAGGGCCGCTTCAGCGGCCCTGTCTCAAGCCGCGGAACTCGTAAAGTCGGTTGACGCTGCTCGGACGTTGCCTGAATCGGATTTGGCCCAATCGATCGTTTCGATCCAAAAGCAATTAAGCGCCGACAACCTTCCCCTCCGCGCCAAGCGCCGGACCCAAGCCGGCGTCGCCGAACTACAGGCCAAGCTGAAATCGTGGGAGAAGGCCCGGCAGAAGGCGTCGGCCGGCGCGGGCGTCGATGCGGTTGCCCTGGCGGCGCAGTTGCTCGATCAGGCGACGCCGCTCGGTTTGGCGAAGCTCGTCGTCGGCGAGATCGCGGGGGCGTCGAACGATCAGTTGTTCGCCGCCGCCGATTCGCTGAAGAAGAAGGCCGGCAGTTATGCGGTCATGCTCGCGTCGGCGGGCGACGGCAAGGTGAGTTTCGTCGCGGCGGTCAGCGACGACCTCATCGCCAAGGGCCTGAAAGCCGGTGACTGGATCCGCGAAACCTCCAAAGTCGCCGGCGGCGGGGGCGGAGGCCGCCCGCAGATGGCCCAGGCGGGTGGGAAAAACCCCGAGAAGCTTCCCGACGCGCTGAACGCCGCCCGTGAGTATGCCGCTCGCACGCTCGGGGAGGGGAATTGAAACACGAAGGCACGAAGTCACGAAGCGGCGCGTGTGAAAGGGGCATCGCCTGCTGGGCTGTCGTGTAACGCCTTCACAGAAAGAATAATGAACGCCAAGACGCCAAGGCCGCCAAGGAATGGTTGAGGAGATTGCCAGCCACAGACAGGCCACAGATACACACAGATGGTTAGATCGATTTGCTTCTTCATCGGTGAAAATCTGTGCCCCATCTGTGGCTAATCTCTTCTTTCTTACCATGGCGGTCTTGGCGTCTTGGCGTTCATCCCAGGCAATTGCTTCGATTGCTACTTCGTGGCTTCGCGGCTTCGTGGTTACACTGACTTCCTGATTCATGGCCAACAAAGGCAAAGACAACGTCTCCCCCCGGATCAACAACCGCCGGGCGCTGCACGAGTACTTCATCGACGCGAAGCTCGAGTGCGGTATTGCGCTGGTCGGCAGCGAGGTGAAGAGCCTGCGGGCGGGCAAAGCCCAGTTGCAGGACGCCTACGCCAAGATTCAGCACGGCGAGCTGTTTCTGCTGGGCGCTCACATCGACCCGTACGAAAAAGCGGCCATCGTCTACAACCACGAGCCCCGGCGGGAACGCAAGCTGCTGGTCCATAAGCGGGAATTGAAAAAGCTCGAAGGCGAAGTCGGCGAAAGGGGCGTGACGCTCATCCCGTTGGCGATCTACTTCAAGGGCGGGCGGGCCAAGGTCGAGATCGGCGTGGCGCGGGGCAAGCAGCAGCACGACAAGCGCGCCTCGATCAAGAAAAAAGAGATGGACCGCGAGATGCGCAAGGCGACGACGCACCGGCAGTAAGACGGAACGCGTTTTCGACAACCGCGCGTATCGACAGACTACCCCTGTTCCCCTATCCTGCGACGCAAATTAGGAGACCGTGATTTCCGAACACCGAGTCGCCCGGTTCGCGGAGGCCCGCAGAGCCGGGATCGGATCAAAAGTGCTGTTAAGGGCATGAAATTCGGTTGAGTATGCGAACTTTTTCACTTCACGATTGCGTGTAGGACTATGCGTATCATTCGCGGCGTGCCGGTTCGCCTGCTCGTGATGCTGGCGATCCTGAGCGGTCTGTCTGCATTCTTTCCGCACGACCTTCTTCCCGTCGGGTTGCTCGCGCTCCCGTCGATCGGTGCGGTCGTCGGCCTCATGCTTCCGCCCACCGTGCGTGGCAAGACCTGGGGCCAGGCCGTCAGCGCCACCGCCTTGTTCAGCGCGGTCTCGATGGCGTTTCAGTTTGATTGGTCGGCGCCGGGATATCAATTCGTCGTCAAAGGCCCGATGGTCCACGGGCTGGGGATGCAACTCTCGCTCGGACTTGATTCGATTTCGATGGTGAAGCAGCGCCGTCAGCAGCACCATCGCCATCGAAATCGAA
>JBKJRK010000152.1:0-5104 GCA_046593135.1 Tepidisphaeraceae bacterium
ACGAGGGGCGCCCCGGGAGCCGCGGCGTCCATGGCGGCGAGGAACTGCGTGAGCGGCGTGGTGAAGGGGTCGCCGAATGCGACAACCGAACGTGTTTCCGGACCGTACCCGATCCGCTCGACGAGCGCGTCTCGCGCGTCTTCCGACGCCAGTTCCCGCCAATCTTCGGCGCCGATGTGAAACGGGTGGAGCCTTACATGCGGCATCGATCCGACGAGCAGCGAGAGCCCCGGCGCGCGTTCAATTTCCCGCTCGCCGCCGATCACCCCTTCGGCCGAGCACCCGACGACCGCCTGCGGGTCGAGCTCGAGCCAGACTTTCTCGACGACCCGCTCGGCGTCGTCGCGGTGGTGGTCGGTGAAGAAGACGAACGCCACGTCGATGACGCCGCCGGTGGCGTCCATCGCGTCGTCGATGACCTCCGCGACCGCGTCGGCCGCCACCTCCTGGTCGCTGATGCTCGAATGAAATCGCATCGGACTATTTTCGCCGCAAGGTCCCCGGATGGGCAACTGTGATTGATGAGGCAATCAAACGACGTCAAAAACTTCTCCCCCTCTCCCGGTACTCCGAGAGAGGGAGGGGTGAGGGTCTTCTGAGATCTGAAATCTCAAATCCCGGATTTCAGATTTCAGATTTCAGACCCTCGCCCGCCGTACTCGGAGAGGAAACCAGAGTGAAGGCATCGATCAGCGCTCGGCGGAGCACCTCCTTCACGGCATCAAACGATGGAGTCTTATCACCGAGCCGTTCTGCCAGGGACGTAACGGGCCGGCCGGCCAGGCCGCAGGGGACGATCAGGTTGAAATAGCTGAGGTCGACGGAGACGTTCAGCGCTAAACCGTGAAGGCTGACGCCCCGGCGGATGCGGACGCCGATGGCACAAATCTTGGCGGATTCGCCAGCCGGGCCGGCACGACCAACCCAAATGCCGACGGCGTTATCCTCGCGCCGTGCGGTAATGCCCAACGATCGGAGCGCACCGATCACGGCGTTTTCAAGCGTCCGGACGTATCCGCCAACGCTCAGCGTGTGATCAATCAGGCGGATGATCGGGTAGGCGACGAGTTGCCCGGGGCCGTGGAAAGTGATGTCGCCGCCGCGGTCGGATTGGACGACTTCGACGCCGAGCGTGCGGAGTTGCTCTTCGGATGCGATGAGGTTCCGCTCGATTCCCGCCCGCCGGCCGAACGTGATGACCGGCGGGTGTTCGACGAGGAAGATGCGCTCCTCGGCGCCGTCAACCACTTCGGCGTGCGCGCTTTCCTGCACCGCCCACGCGTCGCGGTACCCCATCGTGCCCAAGTCCTGAACCAGCATCGTGCCGATTGTATGCGAGGCTCTCGTACCCACGCCCCTCGGACGATTGCACCCCGCGAAATGCGGAGGGAGAATATTGTATACAGATTTTTGTTGACACCAGTTAAGAGCGCTTGTTACGTTTCTTCCGCACATTTCTTTTCTTGGCGGAGAACAGAGTCGGGATCGCACAACACACTTCACGCGCCCCGAAATCTTCTCTTTTCGCTGCCAAGCCCGTCGGAGGATAGGTATGAGTGAGCAGCGGCGTACCCGCGTGGGCTTTAAGTCTGCGCTCGATCGGTTGGACGGTTGGATTCGTTCCGGGGGAGAACATTTGGCGGCTCGGCCGTCGCGACGCGGGTTCATGGGAACCATCGGCGTTGGCGCGGCGGCGCTGGCCGGCACCGGCATCCTCGGGCAGCCGCAGGAAGCCCAGGCGGCGTGCAGCCTGCCGGCCGGGTGCTTCGGAACGCAAGACATCAACGTTTGCTATTCCCCCTGGAAAGTGGTGGCGGCCGAAGCGGGGCAAACGGGCGTTATTCTTCGCAAAGGCCCGAGTTTTTCTTCCGCCCCCGTCACGCGCCAGGACGGCACGGCGGTGCTAATTCCCATCGGAGGACACTTCGGACGCGTCAGCACCCGCACCGGCTCCATCGCAGCCGGGTGTCCTGATCCGGGTCCGCGTCCCAACCAAAACGGCTTCATCTGGGGCTACTGGGTCGGATTCGGCCGCCAGGGATGGATGCCCTACAGCGTCGGCGGCACGACCTACGCCGTGGGCGACAGCGGCTGGACCGGTACTCTCTGCGGGCCGGCGCAAAAAGATTTCGATTGCCGTAAGCCGACCGGCCTCTGCGTCGAGTACGTTGGTTGCGGCGGCGCGGGCGTCGGAAACCCGACGTGCAGCGAAACCATCCGCCCGATCATTACCGTCGGCACCGACCTCTCCGAAGAAAAATACTACCTCCGCTACGGTGCCGACAGCACTACGTTTGCCTGGCTCATCCCCGGCGACCGTGTCAGGCGCTGGGGCTACAAATCGGGCGCAACCCACAACTGGAGCTGCGTAGAAGTCCTCTGCGCCGCGTACGCCGCCAACGGCTGCCGCGGATGGGTCCGTTCAGACGCCTTGGGCTCGCCTACCACCAACGGCAGCGCCTGCTTCCCGAGCATCGTCTGCCCGCCGGGCAGCAGTTGATTCGTCATTACAAAATATCCAACGGCTTCATCTCCCCGTCCTCATTTCTCACACCCCGCGCGGCTTCGCGACGGGAGAAAGGGTCAGAATGAAAGATTCGACTGGTCGTCGCGCCGGAAGCAAATCCGCGCTACAACGAATGGATGACTGGATTCGCGCAGGAGGCGAACGGCTGGCAAAACGGACAAGCCCGTCCCGCCGACATTTCCTGGAAAACATCGGCGTCGGCGCGGCAGCGCTAGGCGGCGTCGGCATTCTCGGGCAACAGCAACAAGTCGAAGCCGCCGGTTGCGATCTGCCGGCGGGATGCTTCGGCACGGACCAAGTCAACGTCTGCTACGCCCCCTGGGTGGTCGTCGCTGCCGAAGCGGGGCAGAGCGGCGTCGTCCTCCGCAAAGGGCCTCACTTTTCCTCCACACCCGTCACTTATTCCGACGGATCGCCCGTGGTCATCTCCGTCGGCGGGCACTTCGGACGGTGCAGCACCCGCACCGGCTCGATCGCCGCCGGCTGCCCCGACCCCGGACCGCGCCCCAGCCAAAACGGTTTCATCTGGGGTTACTGGCAAAATTATCACCGACAAGGGTGGATGCCCTACAGCGCCAACGGCATCACCTATGCCGTCGGTGACAACAGCTATACCGGAAAATTCTGCGGCGCTGCCACCTTCGATTTCGACTGCCGCTATGCTAACAGCCGAGGAACGGCCGGAAGCGCCTGCCCCAACTGGACCGGGTGCGGCGGCGTCGATTTCACCACGACGTGCGGCGTCACCTACCGCCCGGTCATCACCGTCCCTCCAGACCCTTCGGAAGAAAAGTATTACATCCGCTACGCCCCCAACAGCATATCCTGGGGCTGGCTCGTCCCCGGCGATACCGTCAAGCGGTGGGGCTACATGTCCGTCGGCGGCTACAACTGGAGCTGTGTGCAAGCCCTGTGCTGCCAATACGTCCCGGCCAACTGCCGCGGGTGGTGCCGGTCCGATTGCCTCGGCTCTCCTATCACCGACAACAGCCAGTGCTACCCGAGCGTCGTCTGCCCCCCCGGCAGCAGCGGCTGATTTCTGAAATTGCTCATGACCCCGGCAACGGGACCAATGACCAGGCGGCCGTCGCGCCGCCTGGTCATTGGAACCGGGTCACGTACGGATTCCAGAAAAAGAACCAGTTCACCCCGGGGGTTGCGGCGCCCTCCATCGCCGCTTGCGGTTTCGCAGACTGAAAACTGCACTACGGTCTGCGAAACCGCAAGCAGCCGGTCGGACGGCTGACGTACGGCGGGCATGCTCGTTTTTCTCGGTACTCGTATCGATCGACCATTGAGATTTGCCAATTCGCGTTTATCGTCTTTCCTATGTTCGGAGCGATCCTCATCCTGCTCGCCTGCGTATTCGGACTGGCCGGCGTGTCGAAGCTGGGCGCGCCCGATGCGTTTCGTTCGACGCTGCGAAAACTGCTGCCCTTCTGGATGGTGGTTCCCACGTCGATCATCGTTCCCGTGACAGAATTGGCGCTGGCCGCCCTGCTGCTGAGCGGGCTCGCGCCGCGGCTGGGCGCGGCGATCTCGATCGCCGTGCTCGTCGGCTTTACCGTCGTGCTGCGCCGGATGTGGTACGAAGGCGTGAAAGGGTGCGGGTGCTTCGGCGAGGCGTCAGAGTCGGCGCCCAGCGGCATCGCGCGCAATCTCGTGCTCATCACGACGGCGCTGTTCGTGGTGCTCAGTAAGCAACCCGTCCAAACTTACGGCCCGAGTCTGGGCATTCTGCTAGGCCAACTGACTCTCGTGCTGGGCGCGCTATGCACTTGGCCCGCGGCCGTCGCGCTGGTGCAAAGGCGGAACATGATCTTCAATCAAGGTGCCATCCGATGAACGTAGTTTGGATTGTTTCGATGGTCTTGCAGTGGGGCCTTCTCGCCGTCCTGTGCCTGCTGGTCCTCTCGCTCATCCGCCAGATGGGCACGATCAATATCCGCATCAACGCCCTGCGCGACGCCGAGGGGCTGGCACTGTACTCCCGCCTGCCCCCCCACCAGTTCGACCTCATCGACGGCTCGACGCGCACGCTCGGCGGGGAGCAAAAGCGCGCCAGCCTTGTCGTGTTTTTTTCCACGTCCTGCAGCGCCTGCGAGGCCCTGCCCGGCGCCCTCGCGCAAATGTCGGGCAACGGCGTCGCCTCCGAAATCGACCTCGTCGGCGTCATCGCCGCCGGCCGCGACGAAGCCATCAAATTCGTTGCCGACAAATCTCTGCAAGGCGTGCAGGTCGCCATCAGCGGCGATTTCCCCGAGCACTACATCCCCCGGCAAGGCGTCCCCTACGCCGTCGCCATCACCTCCGCCGGCCTCATCGCGGCGGTGGGCAAGCCCAAGACCCTCACCCACCTGCGAGAAATGGTCCAAGCCGCGACCAAAACCGCCGACCTCGCCACGACGCACTCGATCCGCTCCCATGACTGGGGAGACTCGGTGCCGTATTGGAGCGCGGAGCAGGTTGCGACGTGAGTTCGGTCATGCGCGCAGACGTTGCCCTATCTGAGCTCCCCGGGCGTAGCGAGGACCCCCGTTCGACGTCGCAGTCCGGGCGTAGCGAGGACTCCCGGTC
>JBKJRK010000022.1:0-2581 GCA_046593135.1 Tepidisphaeraceae bacterium
TTGAGAAGCGTTCGTCGATCACGCGGCGGACGTCCCGTCCGTGCGGTGCTGAGTGGCAACTGCGGTTCGACGAACGCCCATTGCTCGTCCGTGAGCTCGTGGCGTTTCATGGTGGCGGCCTCCAAGTCTTCACCGCAGTTTACGGATTTCCACGGTTTTCAGACAGAGCCTAATACAAGGCGCCGCTTCGTGCCTTCGTGACTTCGTGGTGAATCTTCCGTCAACGCGAACAAATCCAGATTAAACCTCCTGCTCACTTCGTCTTAATCAAGCGCTCACGTGCGGACCGACAATCCCGTGCGTCGAATTGAATAAAAGGGGCACAGGGAAAAGGAGCATCTTTCATGCACAGGCGGACACAGGCGGCAGTCGTAGCGGTTTCTCTCGGAATGAGCGCGAGCGGCGCGCTCGCCGGCCAAGCGGATCCCACGACGCAGGAACTCATCGGCCAGATCAACGCCCTCAAGGCCCAGGTCGAAAAACTGGAATCGACCCAAAAAACGCAGGAGACCCGCCTCACTGCGAAGGAAGTCGACGCAACCGTCGGTCAAGTTCTCTCCGACGCCGACCGGCGCAGCCAGCTCATGCAGGCCAGCGGCTTCACCGCCGGCTACAGCAAGGGCAAATTCATCATCCAGAGCGAGGACGGCAACTTCGTCCTCAACCCGGGCATTCAGATGCAGGCGCGCTACGTCGTGAACTACCGCGACGAAAATGCCGCCAACGAAATCGACGGCGTCGCCAAGACCGAGGAAGGCCTGGAACTGCGGCGGATGAAACTCTCATTCGAGGGCAACGTCTTCGGGCCCGACACGAAGTACAAATTCCAATGGGCCAGCGTCCGCAGCACGGGCAACCTCGAGCTCGAAGAAGGCTACTTCATCCACCGGCTGTCGCAATTTTCTCCGGATTGGTCGGTCCGCGCGGGCCAGTTCAAGGACGTGACGTACCACGAGGAAATCACCAGCTCCAAGCGCCAGCTCGCCGTCGAGCGCTCGCTGGTCAACAACTTTCTCGGCGGCAGCCAGACGAAATACATCCAGGGCGTCGGCCTGATCTGGGACGACGGCGCAGACGGCTTGCCGCTTCGTGCCGAATTCGGCTACACCGACGGGCCCAATACCCGCAACACCAACTTTGTGAAGGGCGGCGGCAGCTCGTTCCTCGGCGTCGCCAACCCCGACTTCGGCCTCTACGGCCGGGCCGATTATCTCGCCATGGGCGAATGGAAGCAGTACGAAGACTTCACTGCCATGGGCAACGCCCAGGACCTGCTCGCCTTCGGCGCCGGCGCGTTCTACACCCAGGCCGGCAGCAATTACGCGCTGCAGCACACCCTCGACGCCCAATACGAAACCGGCCCGTTCGGCGTCTACGCCGCCTACCTCGGCGTCGCCGGCGACAACGACGCCGCCGGCAACGGCTACAACTACGGCTTACTCGGGCAAGCCGGGTACATGCTGAACGACCGGTGGGAGCTGTTCGGCCGGTACGACTACACGCACCTCGACAACATCACCACCGCCACCGGCGAAGACACTTTTCATGAGATCACCGCCGGCGTGAACTACTACATGAAAGGCCACGCCGCCAAGCTGACGGTCGACCTCGTCTACCTCCCCGACGGCACGCCCGCGGCAGCCGACGGGCTCGGCATCCTCGCCCCGGACGCCGGGGAAGACCAGTTCGTTCTGCGGGGGCAGTTCCAGTTGTTGCTGTAAACTTCATTCAGTCTTTGCACCACGAAAATCGTTGCCGCCGGACGCTTGAACTCCTAAGTAAGCATTCGGAGGCAACGATGTTTCGTTTGGTGATCGACGTTCCCGAATCGCTCAAAGACAAAGCCGCATCCCGGGCCGCCGAGGCTGGGTACGCGTCTGTTGAGGCATACCTACAAGACGTTGTTCGAGACGGCATCGAATGCGACTCCCTGGATGCGCCGTCAGAACAAACGATTCGCAGCGGGGTTGACGTTGAGGCGATGATCCAAAAAGGGATCGCGAGCGGAGACGCCGTCGATTTGACCAGCGCTGATTGGGACCTAAAGCGTAAGCAATTGATTGATCGCCATCAGCAAAAGGCCGCACAATGAGCCGCTCCGTTGCGCGGTTCCGGCCGCAGGCCGAGCGCGACGTCGACGAGGTGGCCGAACACATTGCGCGCGGCAGTCTCGAATATGCACTTCGCTTTTACGCTGCCGTTCGCGCTGACGCTGCCCGACTAGCCGAGTTTCTCGGTCTAGGTTCTGTGTACGGTTTCTCGACGGCAGGATTTGCCGACATTCGCTTCTGGCCCATCGGCGGGTTTCGGAAATATCTGATTTTTTACCGCCTCATCACCGACGGCGTAGAAATCGTTCGCGTGCTCCATGATGCGCGTGACGTTGGAAACCTGATGAAGTCGTGACCGGAAAGCTCAGTCTTATCGACTAAATAGAAGGTCACGATCCTGAAACCCCCGGTTGCCGGCTATCGGCGGCCCGCAGGGCCGAGTTCGCCCCAGAGTATTTCAGAATCGCGGTCACCAATTTAGCGATTTATCCCGCGACTCCTTTCCAAGTCGTCGTCTGCGACAACCCCCC
>JBKJRK010000171.1:0-3398 GCA_046593135.1 Tepidisphaeraceae bacterium
CGAGCGCGCCTCCGTGCCCTCTGTGTCTCTGTGGTAAACTTTTTTTCGTCTTTCAGCCATGCCTCAAGAAACGAAATTTCATCCGTCGTCGCTCGAAGCCGAGTTGGCCCCCGCCGCGTTGCGTGAGCAGTTGGAGGGGTGGGTGCCTGATCTCGTCGGCGACGCCGACCTGCGCGTCGCGCTCGACAAGGCGTTCGACTACCGCGGCGACGTGACGCTCACGCTGAAAGACGGCTCCAGCCTCGAAGGCTACCTCTTCGACCGCCGGTCCGGCGCGACGCTCGCCGATTCGGTCGTCCGGCTCATCCCCAAAGACCGCGACGACAAGGTCGCCGTTCGCTACGCCGACATCGCCCGCCTCGCCTTCACCGGCCGCGACACCGCCGCGGGGAAGAGCTGGGAAACCTGGGCGAAGAAGTACCAGGAAAAGAAGGCGGCGGGGGAGAAGAACATCGGGCTTGCGCCGGAGAAGCTGGACTGAACGATTAAGGCGATCGCATATGGTGTTTCGTAGGGGCGAACCTTGTGTTCGCCCTGTGTTTCGGAGTCAGAAACGAGGGCGAACGCAAGGTTCGCCCCTACGGCAACCTCCAAAGGAGACACATGCGAGCGCCCGGATTGAACGACGAATCGTTGTTGGGCCGTCATTCCTGTGCGAGGTCCAGGTGCTATGATTGTTAATAAAGTCGGAGTGCCCAGACATGTCTAGTACGGTGACAGTCCAACAGGCCGCGGCCAACCTCCCGCAGCTCATCGATTCGCTAAAAGCGAACGACGAAATTATTGTCACGGATGGCGAGCGTCCGGTCGCCAGGATTGTTTCCACTCAGCGCCCGCCGGTCTTGCGGCGACCGGGAAGCGCGCGGGGGACGCTCACCATCATCTCGGATGACGACGACCACTTGACGGATTTCAAAGACTACATGCCATGAGGGTGCTGCTCGATACACACGCATTCCTCTGGTACGTCCTCGACGACGCGCGCCTTGGAGCCAACGCAAAGGCGGTCATCAGCGCCGGCGCCAACGAGATCTTTATAAGTCCCGCCAGCCATTGGGAAACGGCAATCAAGGTTGCGCTGGGCAAATATTCACTTTCGGTGCCCTTCGCGGAGTTCTGGCGAAACAACATCGACGTGAATCAATTCGCGGTGCTTGCCATCGAGATCAGGCACACCGAGGCTTTGGTGTCGATGCCGCATCATCACCGCGATCCGTTCGACCGCCTGATCGCGGCTCAAGCTTTGGTCGAGGACATTCCGCTTGTCACCGCCGACGCGACAATGCAGGCGTATGGCGTGGCCGTCATTTGGTGAGGCCAATCCCCTTGTCACCTTACGCAGTTGCCAGCCGCCGGTATCGCGCCAGCGCCGTGATCGGGAAATACAGCCGGTAGAGGTGGTACTTGAGGTAGAAGACTTTCGGGAACCCCGTCCCGGTGTACGGCGTTTCTTCCCAGTTTCCGTCCGACGCCTGGTGATCGATGAGCCACTGAATGGCGCGCCGGACGGCGGGATCATTCGCCCCGAATGCGGCCATGAGACCCATGGCGCCCCATGCGGTTTGCGACGCGGTGCTTTCGCCTTGGCCTTTCAGGGACGGGTCGTCGTAGCTGGAGCAGGTTTCGCCGAAGCTGCCGTCGGCTTGTTGGACGTTTCGGAGCCAGTTGGCGGCGTGCCGGACGTACGGCTCGGTCATGTCTTCGCCGACGGCTCTTAATCCCGTTAGGACCTGCCAGGTGCCGTAGATGTAATTCACGCCCCAGCGGCCCCACCAGGCGCCGGATTCGTCTTGCTGGGATTTTACGTATTCGATCGCGCGGCGCACGGACTCGTGAAGCTTGAGGAAGCCGTTGTGGCCGAGCGCTTCGAGGATACGGCCGGTGATGTCGGGGCAACTGGGATCCTGCATCGCGTTGTGGTCGGCGAAGGGGATTTTCTCCAGAATTGGGCGGTCGGTCGTGCGGTCGAAGGCGGCCCACCCGCCGTCGTCGTTTTGCATGGCGAGGAGCCAGTTGAGCCCTCTGCCCAAGGACGCCGAAGCGGTCCTGCCGCCGAGGCGCTTGAGGGAGGCGAGGGCCATGGCGGTGTCGTCGGTGTCGGGGTAGTGGGGGTTTTCGAACTCGAAGAACCAGCCGGACGGCTCGACGCCGGGGCAGTTTTTCTGCCAGTCGGACGCGACGCGGCATTCCTTGCCGAGCAGCCACTGTGTTCCGCGTCGCGCGGGGTCGGATTCGGGCTCCAGGCCCGCTTCGGCCAATGCGTGCAGGGCCAGGCCCGTGTCCCACACCGGCGACAGGCACGGCTGGATGCGGATCGCATCGCCTTCGCGGATGAAAAAATCGTGCAACTGCTTGTGCGCCTGCAGCACGCGCGGGTCGTGATCCGAATAGCCCAGTGCGCGGAACACGATCAGGATGTACACCATCGGCGGAAAGATCGCGCCAAGGCCTTCCGACCCTTCAATGTGATCGAGGATCCATTTCTCCGCCTTGCGCAGCGCGACGTCGCGCACGTGGCCGAGCGGGGCGGTGTCGTAGAGTTTCAGGAGGCCGTCGAGCTTGACGAACACCTCGCGCCAGTCTTTCGGCCAGCCCCGAATCGGCTCGGCCAACCGGTTGGCGGCGGCGAAGTCGATGTACAACTCGCGAATGCCCAAATTCGGCGGCAGCGGGCGCACGGGCCGGAGCGTCGTGACGATCCCCAGGGGCAGGATCATCGTGCGCGTCCACGCGCTGAGGTTGTACAGGTTGAAGTAGAACCACTTCGGCAGAAACACGACCTCCGGCGGGATGCTCGGGCAGGCGTCGAAGCTGATCTGCCCGAGGCACGCGAAGTAGAAGCGCGTGAACGTGTTGCAGTGCTCCGCGCCGCCGAGGTTGCGGATAAGCTTCCGCGCCTTTTCCATGTGCGGGGCGGCGGGGTCGTCGCCCATCAGCTTGAGGGCGAAATACGCCTTGACCGTCCCCGACAGGTCGGCCGGCCCGCCCGGGAAAAGGTTCCACCCGCCGTCGGATTGCTGGAGCCGGCGGAGGTAGTTGGCGATGAGCGGGAGGTCGGGGTCGGCTTCCTGGCCTAGTATCCATTTGAGCAGCAGGTATTCGGATGCGAGGATGCTGTCGCCCTGTAATTCGCCGACCCAGTAGCCTGCCGGGTGCTGCTTGGCCAGCAGGCAGGCCCTGGCGCGATCGAGCGAATGTTCAACCGATGACGCGAAGTCCGGCGCGTCGGCAGGCGCTTCTTGAATGGGCTGGGAAACCGTGTCGGCGGAGGAGGCGTTCACCTTCAAAACGTATCACGAATCGCGGCACCGGACAAACCCGCCGCCCGCCTGTACAATCGCGGCCTGTCTTGTGGGGCAGGCATTCTTGCCTGCCATCGAACGCGGTACGCCGCGGAC
>JBKJRK010000261.1:0-4225 GCA_046593135.1 Tepidisphaeraceae bacterium
AGCTGGTTCACGTCGGGGTTGCGGGTGATGATGTCGCGCAACGCGTCGTCCATCACCATCAATTCGTAGATGCCAAGCCGGCCGGTGTAGCCGGTCTTGCGGCAGCGGTCGCAACCTTTTCCCTTAAAGGTCTTGTCGGCTTGAATGCCCTGCAATTCGAGGAACTCGCGCGTTTCGTCGCCCGGGGCAAACGGTTCGCGGCAACCGGGGCAAATTTTGCGGACTAATCGCTGTGCCAAAATGGCGTTGACCGCGGAGCTGATGAGATACGGCTCGACGCCGATGTTGATTAATCGCGTGATAGACGCCGGCGCGTCGTTCGTGTGAAGGGTGCTGAGCACCAGGTGACCCGTCAGCGACGCCTGGACGGCGATGTTGGCCGTCTCCGTGTCGCGGATTTCGCCGAGCAGCACGACGTCCGGGTCCTGTCGCAAAAGCGACCGCAGGGCCGCTGCGAAGGTCATGCCGATTTTTTCGTGAACCTGAACCTGGTTTGCCTGGGCCAGGTGATACTCGATCGGGTCTTCGACGGTGCTGATGTTCAGCTTGTTGCCGTCCATGCAGCGGAGCGACGAGTACAGCGTCGTCGTTTTGCCGGAGCCTGTCGGCCCGGTCACGAGCAGAATTCCGTGGGGCTGTTCGACCTGCATCTTCCAGATCGTCAGGACGTTCTCACTGAAGCCGAGGTCGTCGAGCGAAACGTTGATCGAGCGGTTGTCCAGAATACGCATGACGACCTTCTCGCCCGCCGCACACGGCAGCGTGCTGAGTCGAAGGTCGATCTTCCGGCTGTGAACGACCGCGCGGATGCGCCCGTCCTGCGGCAGCCGCCGCTCGCTGATGTCGAGGTTCGCCATGATCTTCAGCCGCGACACGATCGCCGCGTGCATCGTGTGCGGGGGGCTCATGGCTTCGAAGAGAATGCCGTCGATGCGGTAGCGGACTTTCAGCGCCTTTTCCTTGGGCTCGATGTGGATGTCGCTGGCGCCTTGCTTGATCGCGTCGAAGATCACGTAGTTTACGAACCGGATGACGGGCGATTCGCTGCCCATTTTTTCAAGGTCTGTGACGTCTTCGCCGGCGGCCTCCTTGACGACTTGCACGTCGTCGTCGGCCATGTCCTTGATGATCTCGTCGACCTTGACGTCGGTGTTGCCGGTGGTGAGCTGCTCGACGAGCCGGGTGATGTCCGCGCCGGTCGTGACGACGGTTCTGACGACCCGCTTTGTCCGGCGACGTACTTCGTCGAGGAGAAACACGTTGGTCGGGTCGGCCATGCCGACGACGAGCGCCTTGTCCTCGAACCGGAGCGGAATGACCAGGTGCTTGCGCACGTAGTCGGCGGGCAACAGCTCAAACGCCCGGGCGTCGATTTGGGTCTTGTCGGGCTGCTCGAAACCCATGCCCAGGGTCTCGGCGACCCCGGACAGGATCTGGGCCTCGCTGGCCGCGTTCATCTGGAGCAGGATCTGCGCGAGACTCTTGCCGGGAGTTTGGGCGACGATCTGGCGCGCCTGCGCAATGTGGGCTTCGGTGATGTGGCCGCGCTCGAGCAGGAGTTGCTCAACGCTCTTGCGCGCGACGGCGGCTGCGGTGGGCTGCCACAGCGGAACGATCGCGTCTTCCGCTTCGTCCGTCCGCCGGCAGCCGTCAAGGGCATTCACCACAGACGGCGTCGGCGCTTCAAGGGTTGTTGATTTTCGACCAAACATGAGCGGTTGCCTGTAGTCAGTAGTCAGTAGTCAGTAAGAATCCGGTCGTCACACGCCTTCACTGGCAACTGACAACTGGTAACTGGCAACTATTTCTCCCTCTATTTTTTCATTCGCAGTTCAAACCGCGCGTCGTCCTTGCGGATGACGACCGTGTCGGCGCTGATGAGCTCCACCTTGAACTCGCCGACGGCTTGGCCTTCGACGTACATGGCGTTATTGATCATGCAGCTTTTCTTGCGCCCGCTCATTACGAATTGCAGGCTCAACTCCCGGGCCGCCTTCAGCGTCGCCGCCTTCGCCTCCTGCTCGCGTTTGGCGGATGCGTATTTGTCGGCGTTCTCGTCCGGCTCAGCGGCGTCCGCGGTGGCTATCCGGAAAGGGTTGGTCTGGAGGTCCTCGACGGGCACCTGTGCCTTGCCGGGACTGGCCTTGAACTGGGCGACGGCTTTCTCCGTGTTTTCCAGGAGGTCCTTCATCTTGTTGACGTTGGCCTTGTCGTCGCTCAGGAACTGCGTGATCGTCGTCTGGGCGGCGGCGGCTTCGGCGCTGGGGGCGGCCTTGCCCGAAGCGTTGCGGGTGTACATCAGATACGTCCCGACCCCGCACAGCAGCAGCAGACCTGCCATGACGAGCGTGCCCGTGCTGAACGATTTTTTCTGCTCGGTGACGAACGTCGCGTCCTGTTCGCCGAGCACGCCGTTCAGGTCGTCGGCGCCGGTGTCCGCTTCGGCGCCCGGGTCCTGGTTATTCTGGTTATTTTCCATTGTCATGGTTCTACCCTCCGCGCTAATCGCGCCGTCTTCGCCGACCTGAGACTCAGTTAACGGTCGCCATCGTGCTGTCCGGCTCGAAGAAGATGCTGAGCGTCAGCTTGGCCTCCATCGCGCCGTCGCGTTCGTTCATCTTGGTCAGGTCCATCTTCGTCACCCGCGTCAGCCGTTCGAAACGTTCGAGCTGCTGCAGGTAGACGTAGAACCCTTCAAAATCACCGGCGAGCGTCATCTCGATCGGCTGCTCGCTGTAGTTGGCCGCGCGCTGGATCTTGCCGCTCTTGAAGGTCCGCTGTTCCAGGCCGTTGGCCCGGGCGAGATTGGTCACGTCCTTCAGGACCTGGTCCATCTGGCCGCGCTCCGGCAGCTTGCCTTCAAAGAAGGTGATGGCTTGCTGGAGCTCGTCGATTTTCTTCTTCAGGTCGTCGATCCCGACGCGCGCCCGCTGCAGATCGGCAAGCGCCTTCTGCTTGCGGTCGATCTCGGCTTCGATGGCGGCGCGCTTCTCGTTCGCCTTGTTAAAGACGAGGAAGTAGCTGCTGCCGAGCAGGGCGAGCATGACCGCCGCGAAAATGAGCTCTCGTACGCCAAATTTCATATTTGTTTCAGGCGTCAGGGGTCGCCGAATCAAAGAGTCAGGCGACTCGAGATTCTTTTGACTCCTGACACCCGACTCCTGTTGCCTATTCCTTCAATTCCACCGCAGCCGTGGCCGTCTTCTTTACTTCGTCCGTCACTTCGGCCTGCGGGTTCTGGAGCATCTCGATCTGGAACCGGCGCATCTCACGGTCGCCTTGCTTGAAGGCGTCGGTGATCGTGAGGTTGACGTCCTTAACGAGCGGACAGTTGTTAAGCTTCGTCATGAACTGCGCGACCTGCACGTCCGTGTCGGCGATGCCGGTGAGGCGCAGATAAACGTCGTACGTCATGGGCGCTGCCGGCGTCGGGGCGGCGGCTTGTTGCTGGGCCTTGCGCTGCGCCTTGCTGTCGCCGGGCGCCGGGGCGGCCACCTTCACGCGTGATTCCAGCGCGAGCTCGAGCAGGAACATCCCCGACGGCAGGGAGTTGGTGAACTCGGCCAGGAGGTTGCTGCGCGGGACTTTTTCAACGAGCGACGCCGCGAGATCGGCCTGGTGGACGATTCGGCGCTGCTGGGCCTTCATCGTGTTGACCTGCTCGATGTTGCGGGCGGCGTCGGTAAACGCCTGGTCGACGTTGGCGGCCCGATTTTCGACTTCGCGCATCGAGCGTTCGGTGATCCAAAAGGCCGACGCGATCGCGCCCATGACGATGATCGACAAGCCCGCGCACAACGCGTTGGCTCGCCGGCGTGCCTTGGTGACGAGGTAGTCGTCAGGCAGGAAGCTCAGTTCATTTGGTGCGGCCATGATTTCACCTGTTCCGATTCGCAATCTCCGACTCGATCCCGCTCGCCCTACGACTCGCTCGTCTTACGACGCGCCCGGCGGGCCCATGCTCAACCCCATGGCAACGGCCCACGCGGGTTGCGGCTGGTTGCGGTCAATCCCGCTTTCGATGCCGATCTCGGTCGTCTTGCCCATCCGCACGAGCGGGTCTCCGAGCTGGGCGCTGAGCATCATTTCGCGTGCGATCCCCTGGCAGAGCCACATGTGCCGCGACTCCCCGCCTACAAACACCAGGCGGGTGACCGGCGTGCTCGGAAAACAGGATTCGTAGTACCGCCGGCACAGGCCGAGCTCGTCCACCAGCCGAGCGAGC
>JBKJRK010000286.1:0-10006 GCA_046593135.1 Tepidisphaeraceae bacterium
GCGGAGTAATCGTCGGGCAGCCACCAGTCCTTCCACGTGGCACCGTAGGCGTTGCGCGCGGTCAGGCACACACCCAGCAACGCAACCGCGGGCAGCAGGGCACGCCGGAAGAAATACGGTCGCTGACGCGATCGGAAACCGTTCACCAACCCGCTCTCCGTAAGATGATTAAGAGGGGTGGATGGTTCGTCGCCACCCACCCCGCGAAGGTCGAGCAATTTTAGGGTCGCGCGCTGGAATTGGAAGGGCCGCGGGTTTCAGAAGTCGTGGAAGAACGGTTTGCCAAATCCCACGCTAGGGTTTTAAAGAACCGGCCCGAGGACGGGCAGGCTCCCTTGAGAAGTAGAGCCGGCCCGGCCTCGGGGCGGTTATCTCGAGACGAGTGTGGTTCACCAACCATCCGCTCTAAAGACACTTTCCCACAAAGTTCTCGATCGTTACTTGCCGTCCGCTGCCGCGACGAGTGCTTCGGCTTTTGCCTTGGCGGCACAGCACGCGCCGCCGGAGGTCTTGCAGGCTTCCTCTTCGGCCGAGGCGAGTTTCACGTCCGCGTTCACGTCGTCGCCGAGGGCGGCGACATTGGCGGGAATCTTGATCTCTTCCACGGTCGCCTTGCCGTCCGTCACTTCAATCTCCTGCGTCATGGGTTCGCCCGCGAGCTTCTCGTGCCAGATCTCGAGTGTGTACGTCCCATTTTCCAGACCCTTGGTGGGGATGGAAAATTCTCCCTTTTCGTTGCTCACTGCGAAAAAAGGGTGGTCGAACGCGTTGACCTGCGCCGTCATCCACGGGTGCACGTCGCACTTGATGATAAAACGCTCGGCTACCGTGATCGTCTTGCCGATGTCCTTGCCCTTTTCGTCCTTGCGAGGCTGGCCGAAGTTGACCTGCGTCGGGTTGTCAAGCGGGAGCGAGTGGACGTTGTGCAGGAAGTCGTCGCTGTTCTTCACGATCAGGCCCTGGCCGATTTGCATGGCGACGACGTGCGGGACGTACTGGCAGCCCTTCTGGTCAAGGACGACCGGCTCCTTCGACACATCCCCTTTCAATTCCTTGCCCTCGGCGGCCTTCACAGACACGACCACGTTGGCGAGTTCGCCGCCGTCACCCACTACGATCGATTCGTCGAGAACGGGATTCGGGTGAGCGGCCGCGCACTTCGGGTCGGCGCCCATATTGATCTGTTGTGGTTCAGGGGCGGCGCCGTCGAGAACAACTTTTCCCGTGACCTGCGCCGATGCCATCGACGCAACACACAGGGCGGCGCAAAACGCGGCAGCCGAAAAGAAAGCAGTCGACTTCATATAAGATTCCTCAAGTAAATGACTTAGGCCGAACTATTCCCACCCCGCGTCGCGGCGGTCTGGAAGCATGTTACCGCGGACACACGTTTTACGCGCGCCGTGGCATCACGTTGACGGCCAAAACACCGCATAAGTCGCGAAGCTCACGCGCACCGTCGCCGCGCATGCCGCATCTTACAGGACGTCCGCCGGGTCCGGCGGTTAGTCGGTTACCGGAATGTACGTCGGGACCGCCTCGTCTGCCGATATCAAAAAGCCATGAACCTTCGAAGTCACCTTGCGGCGGCGGCGATCCTTGTAAGTTGCTCCGGGTGCATAGCCGACCTGTTCGGTTGGGGCAAGAAAGACAACGGCGCCATCCGACCCGTCGGCGGCGACAAGGCCGGCATGGTTGCCGTCGACCTCACCAGCGACTTCGACAAGGTCAAGGAACCGGAAATCGGCGCCGACACCTGGTTTGCCGCCGGCCAATTGCAGGAGTCGCAGGGGAAGATCCCCGGCGCGATCGAAAATTACAAGAAGGTGCTTGAGATCAACGACGAGCACCACGGCGCTCTCTACCGCCTCGGCGTGTTATACGCGACCACGCGAAACTATCCCGAGGCGATTAACACCTGGAAACGCTACGTTGAAGCCACCCACCAGTCGGCCCTCGGGTACAGCAACCTCGGTTTCTGCTACGAGCTTGCCGGCCAGCCCGACGACGCGGAATGGGCCTATACCATGGGCATCGAGCGAGACAGTGACAGCGCCCCGTGCCGTATCAACTTTGGTCTGATGCTCGCCCGCCAAGGACAGATCGACCAAGGCGTTTCCCAGATGCGACTTGCCCTCAGCGAAGCCGAGGTGCACTTCAACGTCGGCTCGGTCCACGAAGGCCAGGGGCGGACTGAACTCGCCCGCACGGAATACAGAAAAGCCCTCGAACTCGACCCCAAGCTCAAAGACGCGGCCGTTCGATTGCAGAAAATTGACGCCGTGACGTCTGTAAATCCCACGGAATGACGCGGGACCCCGCACGACAGGTTTTTAGCCTTGCCTATCCTTTGCACGTGTTGAAAACCCATGATACGGTTGCGGCCTACCTATGGCCCAGCATAACGTCGCGCTGTTCATCACCTGCCTGACCGATCAGTTCTACCCCCACGTCGGCGTCGCCGTCACGAAGGTGCTGGAACATTTCGGCTGCCGGGTCGAGTTTCCCAAGGCCCAAACCTGTTGCGGCCAGCCGTTTTTCAACAACGGCTTCCACCCCGAAACCCGCGACCTCGCCGAGCGGTTTATCGAAATCTTCGAGCCCTACGATTACATCGTCAGCCCCAGCGGCTCCTGCTGCGCGATGGTCCGCGAGCACTACGAATACTTGCTCAAAGACGACCAGGCCTGGGCCCCGCGTATGCACAAGGTCGGCCACGCCACGTTCGAGTTCGTCGAGTTTCTCGACAAGGTGCTCAAGGTCGACCTGTCAAAGCTCTCCCTGCCCAAACCGGAGTCGATTACCTACCACTACACCTGTCACCTTCGGGGCATCGGCGTGAAGGACGAAGGCGTCCGCCTGCTGCGCCAGATGGGCAACGTCGACTTCCGCGGGATGGAAAAAACCGACCAGTGCTGCGGCTTCGGCGGCACCTTCGCGGTCAAATACCCCGCCATCAGCGGCGCGATCGTCGAAGACAAAGCCCAGTGCATCGCCGCCACCAACGCCGACACCCTCGTCTGCAACGACGCCGGCTGCAGCATGAACATCGCCGGCATGTGCCACCGCCAGGGCATGGAAGTGAAGACCCGCCACTTCGCCGAGCTTATGGCCGAGGCGCTGGGGCTGGACGTTACCGCTTGGTGACGTCTCGTAGCTGCGACGCCTGCGTCACCCTCCTGTTGTGAACGTAATCGCTTGAGGCGACGCAGGCGTCGCAACTACAACGTTCAACCTCAAACCCGTAGAATACTCCCATGAGTTCCAGCCTCGAAACCCAGCCGAAGATTGACGAGCACACGCAGGCGTTCCTCCAGCAGGCGGCCGCGTCGAAGTTTGATTTCCACACGATCAGCGTGAAAGCAGCGGGCGACGAGAAGCTCAAGCGGTCGATCAACAACGCCGTGTTGCGGCAGCACACCGGCCGGCAGACCTGCATGACCGAACTGCCGGACGCCGATAAGCTCCGCGCGCTGGCCGGCGACATCAAACAGCACGCGATCGAGTACCTCGACTATTACCTCGAACAGCTCACCGCCAACGTCGAGAAAAATGGCGGGCACGTTTACTTCGCGTCGTCCGCCGACGACGCACGCAACATCATCCTCGACATCTGCAAGAAGACGAAAGCCACCCGCGTCATCAAAAGCAAGTCGATGGTGAGCGAAGAGATCAACCTCGCCCACGTCATGGAGGCGGCGGGGATGGACGTCGTCGAGACCGACCTCGGCGAATTCATCGTGCAGATCAGTCACGACAAGCCGAGCCACCTCGTCGCGCCGATCGTTCACAAGGACAAGGCGAGTATTGCTCAGTTGTTCAGCGAATATTTCGGCACGCCGTACTGCGACGAGCCCGACGCGTTATGCGGCCAGGCCCGCGCGTTTCTCCGCGACAAGTTTCGCAAGGCCGACTTCGGCATTACCGGGGGCAATTTTCTCGTGGCCGAGACGGGCCACGTGTGTTGTGTGGAAAACGAAGGCAACCAGCGTCAGAGCGTAACGACGCCGCGGGTTTTGCTCAGCCTCGTCGGTATCGAAAAGATCGTGCCGCGGATGGTGGACCTCGCCGTGATGCTCAAGCTGCTGTCCCGCAGCGCGACCGGGCAGCCGATCACCGTCTACAACAACATTTTCGGCGGCCCCCGACTGCCCGGAGAGAAGGACGGGCCGGAAGAATTCCATCTCGTCCTGATCGACAACGGCCGGACGGAAATCCTCGCCAGCGAGGAGTACCGCGAAACGCTCCGATGCATTCGATGCGGCGCGTGTCTAAACGCCTGCCCGATCTACCGAAAAATCGGCGGCCACGCGTACGGGTCGGTGTACCCCGGCCCGATCGGCGCGCTGATTACGCCGCTGTTTCAAGGCCTTGGAAATTTCAAGGATCTTCCGCAGGCGTCTAGCCTCTGCGGCGCGTGCTACGAGGCGTGCCCGGTCAAAATCAATATCCCCCGCCACCTGATCAATATGCGGCGGGACATCGTCAACACCCACCTCAACGGCTGGGCCGAGCGAAAGGTCTATCGCACGTGGGCGTGGGCGATGAAGTCGTCGTTCCTTTACAACACGATCGGCGAGTTCCAGAAATTCGAGCTGCGCAGACGCGCCGATGACAACGGCTGGATCAAAAAACTCCCGAAGGTCGCCTCGGGTTGGACCCAGATCCGCGACATGCCCGCGCCGGCGAAAAAGACGTTTCACCAGATGTGGAAGAAGCGACCCTGAGTTGTTACGCCGCGACACGGGGCGGAGCGCTTTGGCATCAAAAACGCTCCGCTCCGCGTGGCGGCGTAACGACGTGAGAGACCTTAAGAGGTCCAAATTGTGAGGATGTAGGGGGTGCTTCAGAATGTAGGGTGTGTTGAAGCACACCCTACGACATTGGAAGGCGTTCGACGAAATTTCGACATGATCAACCGTTTAACCAACCCGGTTCTCGAAAAAGTCCGCCGCTCGCTGGGCCGCAAGGCGACGCCTGCAACCGTCCCCGCGCCGCCGAAGATTGACGAGCCTGTCGCGCGGCTCGTTCACAGCGACATCGGCCTGGGCGAGTTGTTCGTCAAGCGCGCCGGCGCCATGAAGATGATCGCGACGCCTATCTCGGTGGACGACTTGCTGGCGGAGATGGCGAAATTCCTGCGCGAAAAGCAGTGTGCGCGGGTGATGCTCTCGGACACGCCGCTGCTCACGCGTCTTGGTGCGGCGAAGTATTTCAAGGAGCAGGGGTTTGACGCTCGGACGTGGTCGGAGATCACGCCGGACGAGGCCTACGACTTCGACGCCGGCGTGACGGACGTGGACTACGCCGTCGCCGAGACCGGTTCTCTCGTCATCCGCCACCGCCCCGAGCACGGCCGGTTGATCTCGCTCGTGCCGTTTGTCCACGTCGCAGTCGTGGAGCCCAAAAACCTGCTGCCCGATTTGATCGACTTATTTGAACGCCTCGGCAAAGAAGGCGTCGGCGGGGGGGTCACGATGATCAGCGGACCGTCGAAAACCGCGGACATCGAAATGAACGTCGTGACAGGCGTCCACGGTCCCAATGTGGTGAAGGCGTTCGTGTTGCAATAGTCCGCCGGCACGGCGGTCAGGCGCTCATTTCGCAACGATCAATTCACACCCGGCCGCGCGGACTTGTTCGCGGTGCTCTTCGGGAAGGGCGGCGTCGGTCACCACTACATCCACTTCATTAAGCCGGCAGAGCTGCGCGAGGGCTTGCTGGTCGAACTTAGTTGAGTCGGCGAGGAGGACGACTTGTTGGGCGTGCTCCATCATGCGTTGCTCGGATTGGACCAGCAGCACGTTCTGGTTGTAGAGCATCCCGTCGTGCACGCCGGCGACGCTGAGGAAGAGCGTTTTGGTGTGGATGGTGGCGAGTGTGTTCTCCGCCGCAGGGCCGAGGAGCACGCCGTAGCGGGGGTACATGAGGCCGCCGGTGAGGATCAGTTCGACGTTGTCGTCGTTGAGGAACAGGTTGGCGATGGGCAGGCTGTTGGTGACGAGTTGGAGCGGGCGGCCGAGGAGTTCTTCGGCGAGGTAGAAGGTGGTGGTGCCGCCGTCGAGGAGGACGGTGTCGCCGGGTTGAACCAGCTCACGGGCCGCGCGGGCGATCTGGCGTTTGGCTTCAAGCTGGTAGCCCATGCGCTGGTCGAACGCGTACGGCCGGGGGTTGCCGCCGTTCGTGCCGCCCGATTTCTCGGCGACCCAGATGACGCCGCCGTGCGTCTGCTTGACGAGACCTTCGTGTTCCAGGACGTCGAGGTCGCGCCGGACGGTCGAGCTGGAAACGCCCAGGTCGGTCGACAGCGATTTCAGGTCGCACATCCCGCGTCGGGCGATCAGCTCCTTGAGACGGGTATGGCGTTCTGCGATGAGCATGGAATTAAATTCTGAGGGCCCAGCGTTTCCTCAGCCGTTCGTCTTGGAAAGATCGGACTGAATCCGGTGGCGCGAGTATGCGACTTTTTGAGCCGGTGACATCTTCTTGAAATCCACCGACCCGTCCGGCGTCTTGGGGAACCCGTCCGGGGTGGAGGCGCCCGTCTTCACGCCGGTGGCGTTACTCGCCGGCTTCGACCCGCCGGCGGCCGATTTGGCCGTGTCTTTCGATTTCGTAGAAGAACCGGCCAGCGACACGCTCGACCCCGTTCCGGCGTAGCTCGTTGCGGTGACGGTGAGTTCGAGGTCGTCCTTCAAGGGCCGGTAGGGCTTGAGCTTGAGCTTCTCGAGTTCCCCGTGGTACGCCCGCACGGCTTCTTCCGCGCCGATCTTGCCGTTGGCGATGGCGTGCAGGAAGGTGACGAACGTGAGCTGGTGTTCGCTGTTGTTGATCTTGCGCCCGAACAGGCCGGCGCGGGCGCCGTACTTCTTGGCTTCTTCGAGGAGCTTGAACGCGTCGTGGGTGGTGCCGCTGGACCCGCCGAGGATGCCGGGGACGAGGTGCGGGTCGTACGCGACGAGTTCTTCCATCGCGCGAGCGCCGTGGTAGGCGATTTTGAGGAACACCGGCCGGCCGGACGAAGGCACGCCGGCCAGCGTGCGGACGATCAGGTCGTTGATGAACCGCCCGAGGTCGGCCGGGCATTTTTCTCCGCAGGCGTTAGGGTCGAAGACTTCGAGAAAGTGGCGGAAGCCCTTCCGCTCGGCTTCGAGGCGAAATTCCTTGTAGGCGTTGATCGTGACAAAGTCGAAGTCGAGGTTGTTGTTCGGCGTGATCGAGTAGAGCCCGAGGTTCGCCCCGCGCGTCCGCTCCGACGGCGTCGGGTCGAGCTTGCCGGCCTGGATGTGGTCGATCGTCGTCGACTGAAACGGCCGCGACGGCGCCGCGGCGTAGGTGCCGCCGGCCATGAGGTGAATGTCGGTCGTGTCGTTGCCCCGGGCGGCGGGGGTGATCGCGGTGTTGTCGAACAGCCGTTCCCGGATCGTCAGCACTTCCGACGTCGACGCCGACATCAGCATGATGTCGACGAGTCCCTGCCGCGTGATCTCGCGCATCTGGTCGCGGTACTCGGCGAGCGAGCGAATCTTGCCGGTCCGCGCGTCCACCCCCGGCGCCGCGAGGCCCGCCGCCATGTCGGCGTCCTTGGCGTCTGCGAGGATGAAGTCCTTTGCGCCGTGCGGGTTGGCGTGGATGTTGGCGAGTTTTTGGTCGAGTGACTTGATCATGGCTTGCTAAAGGCGTTGGCCACGAATGGCACGAATGAACACGAATTAATTCTTTGTCTTATTCGTGTTCATTCGTGCCATTCGTGGCTGATTTCATTTCTGAATCTTCGCGTACGTCTCATCCAATTGCCGCGCCCCGGCGACGATGCCGCTGGATTCGCGGGGCCAGAGTTCGACTTCGTAGCGCTTCAGCACGCCGCCCTTGCCGACGAGCGTGGGGACGCTGGTGCAGGTGCCCTTGATGCCGTATTCGCCGGCGAGTTGCGAGCTGACGGGCAACACCTTCGGCTGGTTCAGGGCGATCGGGTGGATCACCTCGGCGATGCTAAGGCCGACAGCCCAGCCGGCACCGCCCTTGAGGCTGATGCACTCGGCGCCACTTTTTTTGGTTCGCTCGAAGAGTTTGTTCTGCACGGTGCCGTTGAAATTCGGCAGCTTCACGAGCGGGATGCCGCCGGCTTCGGCGGTCGACCAGACGGGGACCATGCTGTCGCCGTGCTCGCCGAGGATCAGAGCCTTGACCTGAGTCGCGGGGAGCTTGGTTTCTTCCGCGATGAGCGAGCGGAATCGCGTGGTGTCGAGCACGGTGCCGAGGCCGATGACTTTATTCGGGTCCCACTTCAGCGCGTCGATCGCAAGACGGGTCAGCACGTCGACCGGGTTGCTGACGACGAAGATGATCGAGTCTTTTTTCAAACCCGCGGATTTCAGCGAGTCGAGGATCTGCTTGAACAGCGAGACGTTGCGGTTGATGAGGTCTAGCCGGCTCTCGTCGGGTTTGCGGCGGAGGCCGGCGGTGATGCAGACGACGTCGGCGTCGCCGCACTTGTCGTAGCCGCCGGCGTAGATGCGCTGGTCCCCGGCGATGCTGGCGCCGTGGAGCAGGTCGAGGGCCTCGCCCTCGGCCATTTTTTCGTTGGCGTCGAGGATGTGGATCTCGGAGACGATTCCGGCGCACTGCAGCGCGAACGCCGCGTTGCTGCCGACCCGACCGCCGCCGCCGATGATGCTGACTTTCATGGTTGTGGCACGGGCAACTCTGCCCGTGTTTATCTTCGAGTTAAGAGAATGCAATCACGGGCTGGTAGCCCGTGCCACGTCAGGCGACCGACGCCATGATCTGGTCGGTGATCGTCTGAACGAGCGTCTCGACGTCCGCGTCGCTATAGCTCCCGGTCGGGGCGAGGGAGTGGACGAGCTGCTCCATCGGGTTGGCCTGGACCGCGGTGCTCGGACGCAGCTCGGAACCCGACGGGACCTGCGGCGCCGGGGCGGTGCCGCTGTCGAGTTGTACGCGGCCCTTCTTGCCGATGTCGCCCGCCACACGCGAAATGAAATCGCTTTGGCAAGTAAAATCCTTGCCGCCGTTCTTGAGCCGGGGCTCGTCGAGGCCGAAACGGACCTTGAGGTCGAGCAATTCTTTCATCTCGTTGCCGTCGAGCGGGCGAATGCTGCCGATCTGCTTGGCGAGCAGCAGGATGCGGGAGTAGGCGTCGACGATTTCGAGCTTGTAGTAGGCGCCTTCGAGGTCGACGTCGAACGTGACGGTTCCGTGGTTTTGCAGCAGGATCGTGTTGCTGTCCATGACGTACGGCAGGAGCGATTCGCCGAGTCGCGTGTCGCCGGGGGTGACGTACTTGGCCGTCTTCACCGCGCCGAGGAACACTTCGGCTTCGGGGTGAATGCACGTCGGCAGCTCGACGCCCGCGATGGCGAAAGCCGTCGCGTGGGGCGGGTGGCTGTGCACGACGGCCTTCACATCCGCCCGCGCCTTGTAGATCGCGAGGTGCATCAGCATCTCGCTCGTCCGCTTGCGTTTCCCGGCGACCTGCTTGCCTTCCATGTCGACCGTGCAAATATCGTCAGGCTTGAGGAAGCCCTTGCTGATGCCCGTCGGCGTGCAGAGCACGCGGTCGGGGCCGATGCGGTACGAGTGGTTGCCTTCGTTCCCGGCGCAGAAGCCCTTCTGCCAGATGCGCCGGCCGATGTCGCACATCTGCTCCTTGAGCTTGAACTCGGGGATGCGGGAGGAGCCGTTGTTGCTGTTTGTGCCGTATGCCATAAATTTCGTGACAAGTGAGGAGTAGCTCGTGAAACGGATTGCTTCACGGATTACTCGTCACGCATCACGTCTCCATTCTGAAATTCACAACCACGGCGTCCAGGATCGCCGAGTTGTACGCGTCGAGGGGGACGCGTTTTTCCGGGTAAAACGGCATGGTCGCCTCCCGGCTTTCGCTGAACGCGATCAGGTTGCCGTCGCCGGCGCCGAGCCGGTCGTAGACCACCGCGATCTCGCCCGTTTTCCGCTTCCCGCCGGCCAGGGAAAAGCGGTCCTG
>JBKJRK010000291.1:0-5543 GCA_046593135.1 Tepidisphaeraceae bacterium
CACGTCGTCGTCGCCCGTCGGCCAAGTCACGCGCCGAGCGTCGCTCCCTTCACCCACTCGGGCTGCCGCATGTCGGGGCTCCTTCCCCATCGTCAATGGCCTTTCACAGCTGCCTCAGTAGCGTTTGGCGGCTGTGAGGGGAAAATTACCCTAACATGATTTTGGAGTCAACTTAATTTCGGCCGAATTTTTTGGAGCGTAAAAATTCATACCCGTTTGGGACATGAGGGGGTAGTCGCCGTAGTCGATTCAGTCGTTCCCTGAAGTCGTGCGGGAATGCGTGCCGATAGAGACGGCAGCGAGCGCGCTTCTTACCATGGATCTTGTCTCAGCCATCTCGGGACTTCAACAGGCAAAAACGGTATCCGCCGTTCAGATGCGGGTTGCGCGTAAAGTCCTGGACATGCAGGAGTTTCAGGGTCAGGCCGCGGTCCAGCTTATTGAGGCGGCGGGCAAGACCGCCGCCGGCGCTGGCGACGCCTTGGCGGCCGCTGCCACCGGCCTTGGTGGGAGTCTTGACACCTACGGCTGATACGCATCGTCCGCCTGTTACTCTGCAAAGAGCCTTACCTGTTTCGATCCGACAAAAAAAACGTCCCGGCGCCTGCGATGGGAATCGCGGGGCAGCGGGTGCTGTCCGCGATTCGCCCCGCAGGTCCGGGACGTCAATTACAGTGTTCCGGCGACGTGTAAGCCGAGTTCTGTTCCCCGCCACTTGCGTAGCCGGGGGCGACCATTTCTCTAGGCCGGGCGTTGCCGCCCGGCTCAAGCAACCTACCCGCGGATCGGCCGGCGTCTTGCGACGCCGGAGTGTCGCCCCGGGCCGGGACTGTCCGCTTATTTGGTCTTGCTGCCGGTGGGGTTTGCCATGCCGTTCGTGTCACCACGAACGCGGTGCGCTCTTACCGCACCATTTCACCCTTACTGAAGGAAGTTGCCAGTTGTCAGTTTCCAGTTGCCAGTGAAGAGAACGGCAGTACTTCTTTTCACACTGGCAACTGACAACTGGCAACTGACAACTTCCCCCAGCGGTATCTTTCTGTTGCACTTTCCGTCGGGTTGCCCCGCCTGGACGTTATCCAGCACCGTGCCCTGCGCAGTTCGGACTTTCCTCACCGACGGCGCCCTTGCGGGCGACGCCGGCGCGGCCGCCGCTGTCACCGGAACAACGGCAGTTATACCCGATCCTGTAGATGAAGTTAGCGTAGCGAGAAATCCGCGCTCGGAATTTGGCTCAGACTCAGTCGGCCATGTCGCTTGACGTTCCGAACCGCAGGGGGGTTTAATGGCCGGCGGGGCGCATATTGTCGCGTCGCTCCGATCGCATCGCGGTCGCGTGGCCGAGTCCCGGAACACATGGATAAAGATCTCCTTCGAAACGTCCCGCTGTTCGCCCGACTTTCAGAGGCGGATCGTGAGGAGCTCGCTTCCGTCATGGTCCGGCGCGACTGCGCGGCCCTCGAACCCGTCTTCTGGATCGGCGAAAATGGCGACGCGATGTACGTCGTCGCGCACGGCAAGGTGCGGCTGTCGTACGCCGACGAGGAGGGCCACGATGTGACCATCACCGTGCTCGGCCCGGGCGCCTTTTTCGGAGAATTGTCGCTCCTCGACGGGGGGCCCCGCACGGCGACGGCCCGCGCGGAAACGCCGAGCGGGTTGTATTCGCTGGACCGCAAGGGGTTTTATGCGTTTCTCGAGCGCCACCCGTCGGCCGCGATTTACATGGTCTCGGTGCTCGGCGCGCGGCAGCGCGAATCGCTCGACCGCCTGCGGCAGGTGCGCAACATCAACCAGGAAGTCGAGCAGAGCCTGACGACGCTGCAAAAGGTCGTCGACCGAGCCGCGGCGATCGGGGCGAGCGCGCCGTTTCTGATCGGCAATGTTTTATTCATCGCCGGATGGATCACGTTTCACAGCCTCACGTATTCCGCCGCACGGGCCAAAAACCCCAGCCTGCCGCCGATTTTTTTCAACGACACGCCCCCGACGTTTTTCTGGCTGTGTTTGTTGATCGGGATGGAATCGATTTTGTTGACGATTTTCGTGCTCAACAGCCAGCGCCTCTCCGCCCGCCGCGACCGGCTCCGCGCCGACCTTGAATACCAGATCAACCTCAAGGCCCAGACCGACGTCACCAACCTCACGCGAAAAATCGAGCGCATCGAAGTTCTGCTAGCCGCCGCCGGGACAGACTCCTCGTCAACCCCGCCGGCTTCCCAGTCGTAGCAATTCGACATTTCTTGAATGTTGAGTGTTGAGAGTTGAAGGTTGACAGTCGGTCCGGTTTTCGGTCAACAATCAACCGGCAACAATCAACGGCTCACGCCGCTCTGATACTTGTTGTGTGCGAAAGGTAAGTGAAGCATGACGTTAATCGGCTTTGGCAGCTTCATTCGTATCCCATTGCTGGCGTCTTCCGAAGCGCATGAGTTGTTGCCCGACATCGGCATCGCCATTCTGGCCGCCACGCTCTTCGGCCTGCTCGCGCACTGGACCCGTCAGCCGATCATCCTGGGATACCTGATCGCGGGGGCGCTGGTCGGAAAAACGATCGGCTTCAAGCTCGTCAAGAACGACGCGAGCGTCGAGGTCATTTCCGAAATCGGCTTGATCCTGCTGCTGTTCATCATCGGGCTGGAGATGAACATCAAGGCCCTGATGTCGGCGGGTAAACAGCTCTTAGCCGCCGGATTTGGGCAGTTCATCGTTTGTGTCGCGCTGGGCATGGGTCTGTTCGGGTTGCTGGGCTATCCGTTGAAAGGCGTGCCAGCGGACGGGCTCTACCTCGCGCTCATGTGTGCGCTGTCGAGCACCGCGGTGGTCGTAAAGTTGTTGTACGACAAGGGAGAACTGGACACGCTGCCGGGGCGGATGACGCTGGGCGTCCTCGTGATCCAAGACATTTACGCGATCCTGGTGCTGGCGCTGCAGCCGAACCTGTCAAACCCGTCGATCGGGCCGATTCTGGAAGCCGTCGGCGGAACGATTGTCCTACTCGTCGTCGGATTTGCAGTTTCAAAATACGCGTTACGATGGGTGTTTTCCTCGATCGCGCGGGCGCCGGAGATGGTCGTCGCCGTGTCGATCGGCTGGTGCGCGGGAGTTGCGGCGTTAGCAGGGTGGCTGAACCTGTCGAAGGAAATGGGCGCGCTCATCGCCGGCCTCAGCATCGCGGCTTTCCCGTACAGCGTTCATGTGACGGCCAAGACCTTGCCGCTGCGCGACTTTTTCCTGACGCTGTTTTTCGTCTCGCTGGGAATGAAGATCATCGCGCCGCAGTGGAGCATGGCGGGGATGGTCGTGCTGCTGGTCGTCTTCACGATCGCGTCGCGGTTCCTCAGCATTTACCCGCTGCTAGCCTTTACCGGCGCCGGCCGGCGGACGGCGTTCATCACGAGCCTGAACCTGTCGCAGATCAGTGAGTTTTCGCTCGTCATCGCCAGCATCGGCGTCAGTGCGACGTACAAGCACATCAACGGCGGCACCGTCGCCGTCATCATTTACGCCATGGCGATCACCGCCGTGCTGTCGAGCTACGCGATCCGCTTCAACCACCCGCTTTACCTCGCGTTCGATAAGTTGATGGCGTCGCTCGGGCGCGGGTCGGCGGTGGATTCCGCAACCGGCGCCGGTGATACGGAAGGCCGGCCGGTGGTCATCCTCGGCATTCATCGCGGCGCCCGCGCGCTGATCCGGACCGCCGGTCAACGCGACCCCGAATTGCTCAAGCAAATTCGGGTGATCGACTTCAACCCCGAAACGCTCCGCGAACTCAATGAGAAGGGGATTGCCGCCCTGTTCGGGGACTTGAGCAGTGTCGACACTCTGGAACACGCGCACCTGCATCATGCGAAGATGATCATCAGCACGATTCCCGACATGCTGCTCAAAGGCACGGACAACCAGACGCTGGTCAAGGCCTGCCGGGCGATTTCCCCGCACGCCGTCATCGTCGCGACGGCGGACGACAACCAGCACGAGCAGGTTCTTCGCGGAGAGGGAGCAGATGTTGTGCTGAACCCCAACCAGCTCGCCGCGGAAGTCGTCGTTCCTGAAATGGTAAAGGTCATAGCCGCCCGCGGTAGGCGACAAGGCTTCGATGTCGTGACGTCGCCGCAAAATAGTTGAACGCCAGGAAGCCAAGTTGCCAAGGAAATTCGGGAGAAGAATAGCCACAGATGGGGCACAGATTTTCACAGATAAAGAAAGAAATCTATTCACTCATCTGTGTGCGTCTGTGCCCCATCTGTGGCTCATCTCTTCTTTCTTCCCTTTTGGCGGCCTTGGCGTCTTGGCGTTCACCTTTATCGCCGCCACCTTCGCGTTTCCCTTCGCGGCTGCGCGCCTTTACGGCCCTCCAGTTTCGCCAAGTTGCCTATTTGCCTGCCGTTTCATTGACGGCGGCGCGCGGAAGCCGCTAGGATCGACTATCTCATCTTCCGACAACGTAAGAGGATGAGGATCGTAAAAGGAGGGACGATCGGTTCTGTACCTGCGGAGAGTGTGCGGATGGCCCAACGCCCGGCGCAACAGCCGAAGCCCAAACCCAAGCCTAAGCCGCCCGCCGTTCCCGCGGCTGGGGCCGAGGTGGGCGAGCTCAAGCCCGCTGCCTTGGGCCGCAGCTCCGACGAAGAACTGATGCGCCGAACGCAGCAGGAAGATTCCACGGCGTTCGAGATCATCTACGAACGCTATAGCCAGTCGGTCCTGTCTTACCTGTACAGGATGCTGGGAAATCTCGAAGACGTCGAATCGATCGGACAGGAAGTTTTCCTCCGCGCCTTTCGCTTTCGCGCGACGTACAAGTACCCGCAGAAATTCAGCACCTGGCTGTTCACCATCACGCGCAACCTTGCGATCAACCAGTCGCGCCGCCGCCGGCGGAGCCCGATCCGCAACATCACGGAGCTCAACCTCGACGGCATCGACATCAGTGGCGACCCGTACCAGGTCGCGGCCAAGGCCACCGACAGCCTAGAGAAGCAGGAAGAGATCGCCAGCGTCCTCAAGGCCCTCGACGGCCTGCCGACGGATCAGAAGGAAGTTATTGTCCTTGGCGTGTTTCAGGACCTTTCGTACGCCGAGATGGAAGAAATCACAGGCACGAAAGCCGTCACGTTGCGCTCGCGGATGTTTCACGGTCTCAAGCGCCTGGCAAAGACGATCGGCGGGTCGGTTGACGAGGAGACTGAGCGTTAATGATTGAGTGTTGATGGTTGGCATTCGCACGCCTTCAACCGTCAACAATCAACCCTCAACAATCCACGATCGCATTCACATGACAACCACGCCCGCCGATTCCGACCCCTTCTTCCAACTTCTCACCGAGGCGCTGCGCGCGGGGCCGGGCAGTGCACAATGGGGCGAGGCGGTTGCGAAGCTGCGCGACGGGGGGATTGACGGGGCGGACGAATATCGCCTGATCATCCGCGCCCGCGAAGACCTCGAGAGCGGCCGCGATTACCGGCGCGTGACGGCGGGGCAGGGGTTTACGCGAAAAGTGCTGGACGCGATCGACCGCGAAGGGTCCAGGCGCCGGG
>JBKJRK010000425.1:0-3469 GCA_046593135.1 Tepidisphaeraceae bacterium
GTCGGGGATGGCGGTGCGCTTGCGGGCCTCGGCGAGCAGGGCGTCGTAGAGCTTTTGCGTGTCAGTGCCGTTGATCGCGTTGACGGCCCTGCTGATCTCGCCGATGTATCGCTCGAACACGTCGCGGCGAGCGGCTTCGCGCTGCATCTTCTGGCGCTTGCGGAGGTACGTGCCGAGCTTGCGGCCACACTCCATGAGCGCGAGCTTCATCTCCTTACGGATCTCGTCGTAGTCGGCGACCGCTTCCTTTGATTCGCTCGTGAAAGGCACCCACACGCTGGCCATGTGGATCATGATGACCAGCGGCCCGTTCGGCAGGCCGCCGCGGGGCTGGGAGAGGTTGTAGTTCCGCCAGCCCGTCTCGGCGACGGCTTTGAAGCTGCTGCACGCGGACTGCTGGAACAGCAGCGGGACGCGGTTGGCGAAGCGGATGACGCGCGCCGTCTGGTCGCTTGGCAGTTCGCCGCCAAACGCGATGGCGGCTTCGATCTGGAACGGCCGGCCGCGGTAGACCTCCGGCTCGCGCGAGCTGGCCGCATAAAACTCGGCCTTGACCCCCTTGAGCATGCCCGCCAACATCTGCCGCACGCCGATCGGCGCCAGGCAATCCGTGGGCGGCGGGGGGAGCTTGGCTTCCTGCATCACATGAAACAGCTTCTCGACCTGCGGCGGAGACAGGTCCGAACACTTCGTCCGGCTGTGCGCCGCGACGGCCTTGCAGAAATCGCTCGCCTTGCCCGAGCTGACCCGGCTGAACTTCTCCTGGAGAAAATTGAAAACCGTCCCGCCCCCTTTGTTGGCCTCCTCGAAGTCGCGGAGCATCTGGATGAGGATGCCCAGTTCGATGCCCTTAGGGTGGGGCTGGATTTCGTTGGTTTCCGGGGGAAGCTGGTCGGTGCCGCGGGGGAAGAAGATCACGCCGTCTTTTTCAATCGTGGTCAGAGTGGGGTCGACATCCGCAGGGGTCGAGTCGTCCGCGTCTACTAAAGGCAGTGCGGCGTGGGCGGCTTCCTGAGTCAGCGATTCGGCGTGGGTCGCGTCTTTCTGCGCGTTGCCCAAGGGCATGTCGTCCGAATCGTCGGCGCCCGAAACCCGGCTCGGCGGGACGAACGTGATGCGCGCGTGAGGGTTGGCGATCGCGGTGAGTTCCAAAAACTCGTCCACCGAACCGCGCCCTTTGCGGTACAAACCTTCCAACTCGATGCCGACGCTGGTGCCGGTCATGTAGTCTTCGGGGTTCAAAAAACCCGGGTCGCGCGTGCCGGCGTTCAGGTTGTACAGCCGGCTGCGGGGCGGAAAATCTTCCGTCTCGTCGTCGATCGTCACCTCGGCCCGGTTCGTCTTGGTATTCATCGCCAGCTCGATGTGATGAGCCGGCTTGCGCGGGTGGGGGCGGGTATGAATCACCATCGGCTTGCCCGTGGTGATCAGCCCGTACATTCCCGCCGCGCTGATGCCGATGCCCTGCTGGCCCCGGCTCATTTTCAAACGGTGAAACTTGGATCCGAACAAAAGACGTCCGAAGACGTTTTCCACTTGTTTGCGAACGATCCCGGGGCCGTTGTCCACGATCGTCACGCGGTAGCGGGACTGCTTGGCGTTGGCCGGGCGGTCGGGCTGGAGGTCTTCGATGATGATCGTGACGTTGGGAAGGATGCCCCCTTCCTCGCAAGCGTCGAGCGAATTGTCGACGGCTTCTTTCACCGTGGTGAGCAAGGCTTTACGGGGGTTGTCGAACCCGAGCAGGTGACGGTTCTTGGCAAAAAACTCGGAGACCGCGATGTCTTTTTGCCGGGTTGCCATCGTCTCGGCGGTTTCCCGCCGAGGCTTCGTTTTAACGGATAGGCGCTTAGGATTGGTCACGTCTTGGGTCATCAAACCACCCCCGGGCTGGGAAAGCGAATCCGAAATATCAAGGAGATCAAGCGTCGCCTCTGCGTCCTTGGTGGCCATTCGTGGCGTCCTCCGTGGGCGGAAATTAGGGAGACAATGCCAGAGTTATCGGCCGGAGGGGGCGAGAATCTTTACCGTGTTAATTAGGGAATTGTATGGTATCCCCGCGCCGTTTGCAAACCCGTGGGGCGTGTTTTTTCAGGCCGGGTTGGAACGATCACGCGCCAGCCGTTTCAAACGCCCGCTCCGGGATGGCGTCGAGATGGGATTCGAACCATTCGATGGTCTTCCGCAGGCCGTCTTCGAGACTCGTGCGGGCGCGGAAGCCGATCGCGTTCCAGGCGCGTGTCACGTCAAGACACCGCCGCGGCTGGCCGTCGGGCTTGGTCGAATCCCAAACAATTTCGCCTTCGAATCGGGCGAGCTTTGCGACGAGCGTCGTCAAGTCCTTAATCGTGATTTCCCGCCCGCTTCCCAAATTGATCGGCTCCGGAGAATCGTACTTCTCCATCGCCCCCACGAGCCCCTCGGCGCAGTCTTCAACGTACAAAAACTCCCGGCTCGCCGACCCCGTCCCCCACGCCGTGATCTTCGCGTCGCCGCGCTGGCGGGCTTCGACGCACTTGCGGATGAGCGCCGGGATCACGTGGCTCGTCTGCAAGTGAAAATTATCCCGCGGGCCGTACAAATTGACCGGCAACAGGTAAATCGCGTTCATTCCGTACTGCTGGCGGTACGACTGGCACATCGTCAGCAGCGCCTTCTTGGCAATCCCGTACGGCGCGTTCGTCACTTCCGGAAACCCGTTCCAGAGGTCCTCTTCCTTAAACGGCACCGGCGTCAGGTTCGGATAGGCACAGATCGTCCCCGTCTGCACAAACTTCTTCACGCCGTTCCGGCGGGCGTGCTCGATCAGGTGCATCCCCATCGCCATGTTGGCGAAGAAGAATCGCCCCGGATTGTCCCGATTGGCCCCAATTCCGCCGACCTCCGCCGCCAGGTGCAGCACGACTGCCGGCTTCATGTCCTGATACAGCCGCTCGACTTCCGTCTCGCGCGTCAGGTCGTAATCCTTCCGGCGGAAGGTCACGAGGTCGGTAAAACCCCGTTCCCGCAGCTTGTCGATGACAAAGCCGCCCAGAAACCCGGCTCCGCCGGTGACGAGAATGCGGTCGGATGATCCAATTTTCACTCTGAGTAACCCGTTAAAAAATGACGGTGCGGATCGTGCCCAACTCGCTACGCCACGTCAAGCAACGGGGACACCGAATCCGCACGAAGGAAGAGGCAAGCGGGGCACTTGGCTGGCATACGCCCCCGTCCCGGTTCGATCGCACGCCAAGCATCGAACCGGAACCCGTGCGACTTAATTCACGCGGGTAAAATCTCGCGCAAGCCGATAAAAACCGCGCCCGCGTCCGGCCCACGCGACCGCCCGCTTTTCCCGGAAGTATTTCAGGTCCCGCCGGACGTACGGCAATGATTGCCGGACTTCCGGGAATTATGGCCGTACGTCCGGCGGGACCTGAAATACTTCCGGGAAAAGCGGGCGGTCGCGTGGGCCGGACGCGGGCGC
>JBKJRK010000586.1:0-3430 GCA_046593135.1 Tepidisphaeraceae bacterium
GTCGCCAGCTACGGGCCTTTGATCGCGGGGCATGCGAATGAGCGTGTGGTGGCGGCTCTTTCCAAGGCGATCGGGCGGGGGACGAGTTTCGGGTTTCCGACGGAAGCCGAGGGTCATCTCGCACAGACAATCATCGACGCGTTCCCGAACGGGTCGATCGAGATGGTTCGATTCGTGAACAGCGGCACGGAAGCGGCGATGAGCGCCATCCGGCTCGCCCGGGCCGCGACGGGACGCGACATCGTCGTTAAATGTATCGGCGGATACCACGGCCACGCCGACGGGCTACTCGCCGAAGCCGGCAGCGGGCCGCTTACGCTCGGCACGCCGGGCAGCCCGGGGATTCCTAAAGCCGTCAGCGGACTGACCGCGCTAGTTCATTACAACGACCTGGCCGGCGCTCGCGCCGTCTTTGAAAGATACCGTGGACAAATTGCGTGCTTCGCGGTGGAGCCGGCGGCGGGCAACATGGGCGTCGTCCCCCCCGCCGAGGGGTATCTGGAAGGCCTTCGCGCGCTGTGCGACGAGCACGGCTCGATCCTGTTGTTCGACGAAGTGATGACCGGCTTCCGCGTCGCGTGGGGCGGGGCGCAGATCCGCTACAACGTGAAACCCGACGTCACGGTCCTCGGCAAGGTGATCGGCGGCGGCGTGCCGTGCGCGGCGTACGGCGGGGCGAAACGGCTCATGGAAATGATCAGCCCCGCCGGCGACGTCTACCAGGCCGGCACGCTCAGCGGCAACCCGCTCGCCATGGCCGCCGGATTATCCACGCTCGAGATCATGAAAGAACCCGGCGCGTACGACACGCTCGAGCAGCGCAGCGCGATGCTCGCCGAAGGCCTCATTAACGCCGCCGGGGCGGCGGGCGTGTCGATCGTCCTCAACCGCGTCGGCTCGATGCTCACGCCCTTCTTTCGCGCCGCGCCCGGCCAAGCCGTCTCCAACTTCATCGACGCCACCGCCGGCGACACGCAGGCCTACGCCACGTTCTTTCACGCGATGCTCGAAAACGGCGTCCACCTCGCCCCGTCACAATACGAAGCCATGTTTGTCGGCCTCGCCCACACGGAAGACCTCGTCGAGAAAACGATTCGCGCCGCGGAAAAGGCGTTCGCCGCCGTTGCGCAAACTGCCAAAGGCAAAGCCGGCGTTTGAACTCCGGCGCGCCTCGCAACGGCCGCCGAAGAGTCGCCGAATGACGGCCTGACAACTTGCACGCGGCGGTCGTCCGATAAAAATTACTTTACTTTCCGTGTGAATCTGGTAACTATTCGCGCGCTGCTGGTGCCGCGGGCGGGCATTTCCCGTGGTCAAACGCACCCCGTCGTTCGGCGGGTTTTCGAGTCGTTGACCAGAGCAATCAGGTTTCGGGGAGCCGCGGCTGGGTTGGCCGCGGCAAAGACGGAATTCCCTGAAGTCGCACATGGAGGTGCCGCAATGGCCGCTCGTCACGTCTCAGCTTTGCTCGTTTTGGGGATTTCCGCTTCCGCTGCTACCTTCGTTTCTCCTTCGGCTCTCATGGCCGAGGAGGACACGGTCTTGACCGTGCCCCAAGAGAAAAACGCCCGGCACCAGTTTGTCGGCCGGGTGACCACCAACTCGATTCCCGTTCGCAGCGGGCCGAGTAACAACTTCTATCCGACCATGAAGCTCGACAAGGACGCGCGGGTGACCGTCGTCGGGATCAAGTACGACTGGCTGAAGATCGTCCCGCCCCAGGGGAGTTTTTCCTACGTCCCCCAAGCCTACGTAACCCGGCGTAACGACGGCAAGATCGGGCGGGTCAACAGCACGTTGAACGTCCGGGCCGGCTCGTCGCTGAACGCGATCAAGACCACGGTGCAGGCGCAACTGACCGAAGGCCAGGACGTGACCATCTTGGGCGAGCAGGACGAGTACTACAAAATTGCCCCGCCCGAAGGGGCGTACGTTTTCATCAACAAGCAGTACGTCGAACCGCTGGAGAAAGTCCCGGGCGGTTCCGAAGCCGAGATCGCCAAGAGCGGGCTCGAACCTGCCCCCGGCGCGTCCGACGCCACGAAGCCGGTTGAGCCGCCCGTAGCAAACGGCGACGCGCCGGCCGTCACGACGACGCCGGAAATTGCCGACGGAACGCCCGCCCCGTCCCCGGACACCCAGCCCTCGGCCGTCGCCGAAGCCGCGACTCAGCCGGCCCCCGCAGTCGCCGAAGACTTCCGCGCCTTGGAAGCCGACTTCGAAACCGCCAGCAAGCAGCCGGTCGTCGATCAGCCGATCGAATCGCTCGCGGCGCGGTACACGACGTTGGCCAATTCCGGCACGCTGTCCGGCGTCACGAAGCGCGTCGTCGACGCCCGGCTCCTCGCCCTGAAAATGCGCGGCGACGCCCGCGGAGAGCTTCTCGCGTTCCGCGAAAGCCAAAAGAAGATGGAAGGACGCCGCCAAGCGCTGGAGGCCGAGAAATCCGAGATCGACGAACGTCTCAAGCAGACGCAGGTTTCGCTCTACACCGCCGTGGGCACGCTGCGGGTGTCGAGCATCCAGCAAGGCAACCAGACGCTCTACCGCCTCGCCGACCCCGCCACCGGCCGAACCATGGTCTACATCCGCTCGAACGATCCCAAGTACGCCGGCATGCTTAACCAGTTTGTCGGGGTGCGGGGCGACCTGACGAGCGACGAACGGCTGAAGATGAAGAGCATCACGCCGACCGAAGCAGAAGTCGTCGACGCCTCGAAGGTGAACAGCACCGTGATCGCGACGATCACTCCCCCCAGCCTGCTCCCGACGGCGACCGTCGACACCAACGAGCCCGGCAACTGATCCCCCTCCGTGCGTCTTCGATGCTGACGACGCGAGGAGCAAACTGGGCGACGAATTTCGTACTTTTCGACGAAGGCGGGGCTTGTGCCCCGCCTTCGTCGTTTTTATGAGACGTTCCTGCAACGGGGCCGTCGCAATCGATTACCTCTGCCGCTTCAATTGCCGATGAATACTGTGGCGGAATCGCCGGCCGCCACCCCGACCGGGCCGGTATGGAAATTCTCAACCAGCTCGCGGCTCCGCTCGCCCAAAGCGCAGCGGTCGCGAAACAACAAACCACCGACAAATCGCAGCAGATCCGCCGCGCCCAGACCCTCCGTAAAGACGTCGCCGCAAGTTCGGACACGTTCGAGCACCAAGTCGAAAGCGCCGAAGAGCTGGCGCCAATTCACGACGAGCAGCGTCGCGAGCGTCCACCCTCAAAAAACCGCGGGCGGAGAACCCCACCTCAGCCCCCCGCCGACGAACCGCCTCACATCGACGTGACAGTCTGATCGTCTGCCACACAATAGAGCAAGTTCACCGCAACCAAAGTGAGTGCAGCGCCGTACGTGGGCGCTGCCGCCCGGTCGCTTGCGGTTTCGCAGACCGACGCGCGCTTCGGTCTGCGAAACCGCAAGCGGCG
>JBKJRK010000116.1:0-2762 GCA_046593135.1 Tepidisphaeraceae bacterium
GAATCCGCTTGATCTGCGCGAGCGTCTCGGGCTCAAAGTCGTTGTCGTCCTGGCTGTGGCGGGTCGTTCCGACGCCGAGGGGAATGATCGGCACCTTGATCGCGTTGAGGTCCTCCAGCCGGAACATCCACCGCCCGGGCTTGGGCATCCGCTTGTACCAGAGATTCGTGCCGCAAATGACCGCGGCGTCGGCCTCGGCGTTGACGCGGTCGATGTCTTGTCGCGCGATGGGCTTGCGCGGGTCGACGTCGAAGCTACGCTCCCGGTCGTGGCGGATGATCCGCTTCAAACTATCGACGATAAACAGGTCGCCGACGTTTTCCGTCGAGACGGCGGGATTTATAAACGCGATGACGGAAGCCATTCGGCAGCTCTAATAAAAATAAATGACCGTGATTCGGAAAAGACTAAAAAGAGCCGCGACCGTCAGGGAGCGGTTTCCTAGAGAGAAACATGACCGCTCCCTGACGGTCGCGGCTCCTTGATCGTTTCACAATCCAGCGCTCCTGTTTCGCGGTAAAAAATCGGTGCCCGTCCCCGGGCGCGTGGGATCGATCTTAAGCGACTCGCGGCGCGACGCAATGACGGTACGACTACGCCACCGGCCGTGTTCCCGCGAATGAGGTGACCCGTGCGTTACGACAACGTTTGGCGCTACAATGTCCCCGATGGCTTTAACGACTTTACCCAACCCGCTTCACGACGTTCACGAGCAGGCGGCGGCCGAATTCCAGCGGTACGCAGACTTGGAGATCGTCAGCACGTTCGGCGAACCCCAGGCCGAATACAGCGCGATCCGCAAAGCCTGCGGACTGCTCGACGTCCCCCAGCACGGCGTACTCGAACTCACCGGCCGGGACCGCCTGCCGTTTCTAAATAATCTGCTCACCAACCACACGTGGGACAAGATCACCAAAACCGGTTTGGCGTCGGGGCACGGCGTCTACGCTTATTGGCTCAACGCCAAGGGCCGGATCGTCGCCGACATGAACGTGCTGGAAGTGGGGGACGGCCGGACGCTCCTCGTGATGGACGCGCGAATGGTCGCGCCGGTGCGGGCGTCGTTCGACAAGTACCTATTCGTCGAGCAGGTGAAGATGACCGACCGTGTCGGCACGCTGCACGAGATCGCGTTGCTCGGGCCGAAGGCGCGAGAACTGCTCGATCAGATCAGTGGACAGCCAATCGGCGACTTGCCACCGCTCGGGAGTGCAGTGACTCGGCTGTTCGACATAGACGTTGTCGTCTACCGCGACGACTTAACCGGCATACCCGGCTACTGCCTTATCTTCGACGTCGCGGCAGCGCCGACGATCTGGACGAACCTCACCTCCCGATTCGGCGCCTCGGCGGAAATCGGCAAGCGCACCCTCCGCCCGGTCGGCTGGGCCTCGTTCAACGCGACACGCATCGAAGCGGGCCGGCCGATTTTCGACATCGACTTCGGCAACTCCGCCGACCCGGAGAAATCCGTCCTGCCCGCCGAGACCGGGCAGTTCGACCGTGCCGTCAGCGTGACCAAGGGCTGCTACCTCGGCCAGGAAATCGTCGCCCGCATGCACGCCCGCCAGCAGGTCGCCAAGCAACTTGTCGGACTTCAGTTGGACGACGACAGTTTGCCGATGGCCGGCGCCCCGTTGATGGACGATCAGCAAAATCAGGTTGGCATGGTGACCAGCAGCACGATTTCGCCCGTCCTCTCCAACGCAGCCATCTGTCTCGGCTATGTGAAACGTCCGCTGTTCACCGAAGGGACCGTGCTTCAGGTTCCGGCCGAGGGCGGTATGCGGAAGGTGACGGTGGTGAAGACGCCGTTTGTGTCGGCAGGGAAGAATTGAACAGGCAATGAAAAACATGCAATGCAAAACCGGTCAACGGAACGAGAGATTTTCCGGTTGACCGGTCTTGCATTGCATGTCGCATGTTTTGCATTCAATGGAATCAGGAAAATCGACCCATGTTCAAATCCAATTACCTTGTACCCCCTGGTAAGAAGTTCAAGCTCAAGTCTCGTACCACGAACGACACCGGACCGTTCGGCGACAAGGAGGAAGCCGCGCCGATTGTGGAGAAAAACCTGGAGCGGATCAGGGACCTTCAGGAAGTCTTATACGCTGAAGCAAAGCACGCGCTGCTCATCGCGTTTCAGGCGATCGACGCCGGGGGGAAGGACGGGGCGATCGAGTACGTTTTCTCCGGCGTGAACCCGCAGGGGTGTAGCGTCACGAGCTTCAAGCGGCCGTCGACCATCGAACTCGCCCACGACTACCTCTGGCGTGTTCACGCCTCGGTGCCGCCGAAGGGCATGATCGGGATCTTCAACCGTTCGCATTACGAAAGCGTTTTGGCGGAGCGTGTGAAAAAGCTTGTGCCGAAAAAAGTGTGGTCCAAGCGGTACGACCACATCAACGCGTTCGAGCAGATGCTGGCCGACGAAGGCGTGACGATCGTGAAATTCTTCCTTCACGTTTCCAAGGAAGAGCAGAAGCAGCGCCTGGAAGCGCGTCTGCGCGACCCGAAAAAGAACTGGAAGTTCAACCCCGCCGACCTGGACGAGCGGAAGTTGTGGGGCGAGTACCAGCAGGCGTTTGACGACATGCTGGAGAAATGCTCGACGGAGGCCGGGCCGTGGTACGTCGTGCCGTCGGACCGTAAGTGGTTTCGGAATTGGGTTGTGTCGGAAACGATAGTCCACACGATGGAATCACTGGACATGAAATATCCTCCGCCCGCGGTCGGATTGGAGAAGATCGTGGTTGAAT
>JBKJRK010000446.1:0-2721 GCA_046593135.1 Tepidisphaeraceae bacterium
ATGCCGCCGGAGATGGCGGTTTGTGCGCCGGGGTCGACGCTCTCGGAGTCTTCGGGGCCGAAGACGTTGACGCCGCCCGCGCTGCGGCCGCCTTGCGTGCCGCTCATGCTCCCGCCCGGCCGGCCGGGCGACGGCACACCCCCGAGCGAGCCCGACAAGCCCAGGTCGGCGGCCAAACCGGTGTCGCCCTTGAGGTTCAAGCCGGTGCCGGAAGCGCCGGGGGTCATGCCCGCGGCGGTGTCGCTGAGGCCCATCCCGGTGCCGGTGTTGGAGAGATTGATTCCTGACGCCGAGCTGCTCAAGCGCAACCCGCTGCCCGACCCGCCCATGCCGCCCATGCCGGCGAAGGAGCTTTGGCCGGTGTCGGCTTCACTGAGCGTAATGCTCGTGCCGCTGGCGCCGGTGGTGTCGACGAGGCCGATCAGTCCGCCGGAGTCGGAAACGCCGAGGTCGATCTGCCCGCCGCCGCTGGCGAGATCGCCTTTAAGCTGCTCGACCTGGTCCGCCTTGAACATCAGCCGCGGCCCGTCGCGGAATTCACGCAGCCGGCCTTCACGGGCGTATTGCTTGACCTCTTCCTCGCTCTTGCCGAGGGTGGCCTTGGCTTCCTCCATCGTATAAAACATTTTAGCCATCATGGTGCGGACTCCTTTGTCGTCGACGTCGGCGTTCTAACGCGGGGCGCGCCGCCGGGGCACTATATCCTGCAATCACCGGGGCAATCAAAGTTTATCCCCGCTGCGCATCGGGTACATCCGCCAGCAGCGACAGCGTTACGGTTGGGTGTCTTGTGCCGGATTGGCCTCAGCCTCCGATTTGGGATCGGCCGGGACGTCGCGCCGGCCGGTCTTTTCGAGCTCCAGCAATTTTGCCACCTCGGCGGGCGTCGGGCTGTCGGTGTTGAAGTCGTGTAGTTGGCGGTCGTTGCGAAAATCTCGGGCGGCGACGAGCCGGAGCTTTTTGTCGCCGTTAAACCACTGGTAGGCACACAGGGTCTGGGCTTCGACGTCCATGACGTAACAACCCCACGTAGTTCCGGTAAACTGCGCCGGCATCACATAAATCCCACCGCCCCCTGCGATCGGCTGCGGCGAGGACGGCGCCCCGTACGCCTCCGGCAACACCGACGGCATCCGCCCCCCGGTAATCAGGGCAACCAAAATTGCAAGCAAAAGAGCGGCGTTCAAGTACAGGGCAATGACGAAGGAATGATTCCGGCGGGGTCTACGCATGGTGCGGCATGCCTGCGAAGCCGAGGTACGACTGTCCAGCCTCGCATTATAGATGGCCGCCCTCGACCCGCAACACTTAAACGGCCATTGCATCAAGATGAAATGCGCCTGCGTACGAATGGAAGACGAGGCAGTCACGAATGAACACGAATGAATTCTGCCGAATTCACCGGCTGGCAACTCGTTTCCTATTCGTGAAAATTCGTGACATTCGTGGCTGGTTCCCTGCCTTATGGACGGGAAGAAGTCTCCACCCTCAGGCGCCTCGAATCGCGTTCCAAGAGACTGCGCACGCTACTCAATTCGCGCTTGGACGGGTCGACATGCGGAAGTACGCCGGGGGGATGGCGGGGTGCAGGGCGGCCAGTGCGTCGAGCGTGCGGACTATCCGGCCGCGGACGTCGCCGTCGGCGAGGAGGGACTGTTTGAGGGACAGGTCGTCGATCAGGTTAAACGCCACCAGATCGACAACGTCGCTCGTCGGCAGCGGCCCGGCGATGATCTCCCGAAACTGGGCAGCGGTCGGGAGGGCCGACAGCGGGCCGCGGTCGAAAACGGCGGCGACACGCCGGCGGTCGTCTTCGAGGTCGATTTCCAGCGTCTCGGTTTCAACAACCGGCGCCAGCGTCGCCAGTCGATAAGGCTTGCCGCCAATCTCGCGGACGATCCGGGCACGCGTGTGCCCCTGAAGAAGGAAGTTGTACTTCCCGTCCGGCAGCTTCTCGTGCGTCAGGATCGTGCCGATGCAGACCGCCGACTCGACGGCGGGTTTCTGGTAGTAGCCTTGTTCCCAGCCCGGGCGCAGGAGCGCCATAGCGATCTGCCGGTCTCTCCGAAGGGCGGCGGCGGTCATCGCTTTGTACCGCTCTTCAAAAATGTGCAACGGCAACACCGCACGTGGAAACAACACCACGTTCGGCAATGGAAACAGTGGCACCGCGGAAAACGGGTTGAGATCGTCCGCCATCAACCCAAATACTAGGCCGGCGGAAGGTCGACAGGCGAACGGGATTTGTGACGAGCGGCGTACGACGCAAAACGTCGACCTCATCACTTGTCTGTCAAGCGCTCCGCGCCGGCCGCTCAAACGCCGCGTAGCTGGCGCTCGGCGTTGAACCAGTTGTCGAGCTCGGACCCGGCGTTACCGGAGCGGGAAATCTCGTACGCCCGGACGGCGATCATCTCATAGGTGATCGTCTTCGGCGCCGACGCCGTCGCGGTCTTAGGAATCGCGCTGTTGCGGACCGCTGTCGAGGCGACCGCCTTGGCCGGGACGGCTTTTGGGGCTTTCTGGGGGGCAGACGTTTTGGGGGCAACTTTACGGGCCATGACGAGCACTCCTTACGGCTGATACCGACTTGCGTCGCGCGGCGGCGATGGGCGAGGCTGTCCAAGCCACCGCCCGAACAACTGCTCCCGCCGGTCATCTAAATGAAGGTGCGTGATCTCCTGCCGATCGTTCGCTGGTTAGCCGCTGCCCACAGGGCAG
>JBKJRK010000270.1:0-4732 GCA_046593135.1 Tepidisphaeraceae bacterium
GCACTGGACACCAGCGTCGGCAGGCCCGCCAACTCGCCCAGGCGAGCCGTGAGGTTACAGGCTTTCATGGCCGAAAACTGTTTCATCGTGACTGGCGGTTGGTCGGCAAGATCGTGCCCGAAAAAGGGCTCGAGCCCGGCGGCAATCGCTTCAGTGTCGGCCCCGCAGAGTGCATCCGGCGGCATGACGAGCCGGAGAAAAGCCCGGCGGCGCGAGCGGCGCGTACCGACCCGTGTCCGCATGCCGAGCCATAGCATTCGCGGGGTCAGCCGCGTAGGAATACGCCCGTCGGCGAACGCACAGAGCAGGGACAAGCTCAAGACGCGCTGACGATGTGCCAAGGCGAATTGCAGTGCGACCGACCCGCCGAGCGAATGGCCGACGACGTGGGCGACGGGCCACTGTTCGGCCTCCATGATTGCTCGGGCGTCGTCCGCCATTTGCTCGACCGTCAGCTTGCACCCCAGCGGCTGGCTGCGCGCCATGCCGCGGTTGTCGAATGTCAGGCAGCGGTGACGGTGTTGCAGCCCGTCGACTTGCGGCCGCCACCCGTCGCCGTGAACGCCAACACCCTGAATCAACAACACTGGCGAGCCGTCGCCGCGAATATCGTATGCGAGCGAACAACCGATGTAATCGAGGCGACGAGTGATGGTGGGATGAATCAATCAGCCTCCGCGAGCGGTCAGCAGTGCTGAGATTATCTGTCGAGCGAATCGGAAGCCATACCAGTTATACGGGTCGTGATTAATCCTCGCACGAGTTCAGGGCCGCGGAAGCGGCCCTGCCGGCTGGAAAATTGAGACATGACGCGCACGGATTAATCCCGATCCGTATTGCGCGACGGAATGAATGAAGTCGTCGTAATGGTTGGGGCATTCGCCTTGGCAGAGCGCGTCTAATGAAGGATCAGGCGTTCGGTGCCCGGCGTGCCCAGCGCAGCTTGGCGGATCGGGAGCGCGCGTTGGCTTGTTGTTCGTCGGCATCGGCGACAATCGGATCGGGGGAAATGTCGGAGTAGGCCCCCGCGTTGATACCTTCGCGGAACGCGGATTTTACGCGGCGGTCTTCGCCGCTGTGGAAGCTGATGACGGCGGCGACGCCGCCGGGGGCGAGGCAATCGGGCAGGACGGCGAGCAGGCGGTCAAGGTTGGCGAGCTCGCGGTTGACCAGGATGCGGAGCGCCTGGAACGTTCGCGTCGCGGGATGAAGCTTGGCGCCGGCGGCGCGTTCGAGGGTGAAGTCGCGGGCTTCACAGACGATTTCGCACAGTTCGTCGGTTGTTGCGATGGGCCGCCGCGCGCGGCGCTCGACGATCAGCCGGGCGATCTGCGGCGCGTCGGTTTCATCCCCGAGGTCGAGCAGGGCCGCGGCAAGCTCGCGCTCGGGCATGCGGTTGACGAGCACCGACGCGGGCCGGCCGCGGGTCGGGTCCATGCGCATGTCGAGGGGGCCGGGACGCTTGAAGGAGAATCCGCGGGCGGGGTCGTCGAGGTGAGGGCTGGCAACGCCCAGGTCGGCGAAGACGGCGTCCACCTGGTCGACGCCGGCGTCGGCCAAAACGGTCGGCAGGGCGGCGAAGTTGTTGTGGAACAGGTCGAAGCGTCCGCCGACGGTTTCGAGCCGGGCCCGCGCCACGGCGATGTTGGCCGGGTCAAAGTCGATCCCGATCAAGCGTCCGTCCGGCTTTGCGCGTTCGAGCAACGCCGCGGCGTGCCCGCCGAGACCGAGCGTGCAGTCGACGATCGTCTGACCCGGGCGCGCGGCAATCGCACGCAGTACCGGGTCGATCAAAACGGGAACGTGGCGGGTGTCGCGGGGCATGGGTCGGGGGATTTGCAAAAGAAAGCGGATGAAAAACATGCAATGAAAAATGCAAAACGGGTTAATGCAGGCGTTCTTTCGGCCTTTGCGCGGGTCGGTTTTGTGTCGGCTAATTTTTCATTCGTCCGTATCAACCACGCCTTTGATGAACGCGTCCAGGTACCCTTTTGCGATGAACGTTTCCACCGCGCGAACCGTGTCGAGGTGGTTCATGCCCCACACGGCGCAGCGGGGGTCGGTCATGTCGAGGTCCATCTGGATGACCAGCTCATTCTCGATCGCCATCGCCGTCGGCAGCGGCTCGACGAGCATGGCGGAGACGGCGTTCATGCCGGGGCCGCCGATGCTGATCGTCGGTCGGGTCTGGAGCTCGTCGTTGTTCAGATAGAACACGTCGCTCACGACCGCCGGCACGAGCCGAGGCAGCTCGCCGGCCGGCGGCTTGGGGAGCAGCGCGTTCAGCCGGTCGCGAACCGCCCCCTCGACCCGGTACGCCAGCGGCCGGTCGCCCAACTCGGCCTTGAGCTGGATGCCGGTCACGATCGCGATGAGGCGGTCAATATCAATCTCGGCCATGGGGAACCGAGCCAAGTCTAGTCGTTTCCTCCCCGATCCGCCTCCATTATTGCGTCCGCTTGAAGACAGTCGCAGGGCGATCGTCGTGTTCGCATTGAGAGTGCCTGCTCCCTCGCCCGGTATTCCGGGAGACGGTAGGGGCGAGGGTTTTTGGGGGCGGTGGCGAGCAGACCCTCAAATCCAGCGCTGACAAATCTGACGTGAAATGGCGAGCGGGTCAGGGCGTGCCGTTGGCGCTGCGTTGGGCGGCGACCTGCTGGCCGATCCGCTTGAGGTCGTCGCGGTGGAAGGCGTCGAGCGGCGGGTCCATCTTTAGGGCCGCTTCGACAAGGGCGGCGGCGCGGTCAAACTGCTTGCTGGCCAGCAGCGTCTCGGCTTCGTTGCGGAGCTTGTAGCCGAACTCCTGTTGGTAGCTGGCGGCGTTTTCCGGCGATTTGGAGATCAGATCCTGCGCGAGCCTCGTAAGCGGGAGGTACTGCTGGTTCTTCAGCATCGCCACGATGAGCTGCGAAACAAGGTCGGTGGTCACCGACGAGCTGCTCCCCTTGCCGCGCCAGTATTCCAATGCTTCGCGCAGATAAGGCACCGCTTCGGCGGGCTGATTGAGGCTGTTGAGGTACTCGGCGCCGATGTTCTGCTGCTGGTACGCGGCGTCTTCGTCTCTGTCGGCGGTCTTGAGCCTCTCGACCAGCTTCTTGAGGACCGCGATGCGCAGCGGCGGGTCGTTTTTCCGGGCATCGGCCTCGCTGGCAAGAAATTGTTCGTTGGCCGAATCCAGGAGGAAAAGGTAGGCCTCACGGGCGGCGGCGCGAACCTCCGCGTTGGGCTCGGCGCCGCTACGGGGATTCATTTTCTGGTTGAGCCAGTTCGCCTGGTCAAAGCTGCCGGTGCGTGCAAGCGCCTTCATGCCTTCGACCCGGACTTTTGGATCATTCGGTTCGCCGTCGATGGCGCGGACGATCCTTTCGGACGCCTGCGGGCCGAGCTCGCCAAGGATCAGCAAGCCGACGCCGCGGATGGTCGGCGGCTCGCTTTTTTTCAGGAGGTCGCTCGCGAAGCCCATGCTGGCGGTGTCCTTCAGAAGTGCGAGCGCTTCGCCGCAGGCCCGGCGGGCCTCGGTGAAGTTCGGCTTGCCGGCGAGCCGCTGCATCGTCGCGCGAAGCCGCTGGGCGATTTCCGCGGCGAGGGCTTTGTCCTGCTGAATGATGGCCGGCGCCCGCCGGCGGATGGCGTCGGCGCTTTCACGGACGACGGCGGGGATCGGGTCGTCAAGCAGGGCCGCGAGCGGACGAGCCTGATCGATGCGCGGAATCTGCGACAGCTTCCTCGCGACGGCCACTTTCACGTCGGGATCGGTCTCGGCGCGGAGTTGGGGGAGCAGTACGCCGAGTGCTTCGTTCGGATCGATGTTGAGGTTGTACAGCGCCAACACCGCGTCGAGTCGCACGCCGGCGTCGGCGTCGCCGATCAGTTCGACGAGCCGCTGCTGCACCTCTGAGGTAATCTGGCTGCCGCCCAACTCGCGGGTGGATACTTTTTCGGCAATGCGGGCGCCGATCCTGCGGAGGTCGGGGGCGGAGGCGTTCAGCATCCGCATCAGTACGCGTCCCTGCTTGTCGCCGGGCGTCGTGGTGTACTGTTCCTGCAAGATCGCCTGCGTTTCGTCGAGGCTCGCCTCGGCGCGGCGGCGGAAACGCGCTTCGCGGCGGGTGCGGGCGGAGAACAGCGCGTCTTTCCACTCGGCGGCGGGACGGCTGGCGTTCTGACGCTGCCACTGGTCCCACTTTACCGGGTCACGCCCGTTGGCTTCCAGGCCCGTCATTTCGATCAGCGCGTCGGAGGCGGCGGCGACGATCTCGGGCGGCTCGGCGGGGGTGGTAATGATGCGAACGAGCGCCGCCGCCGCCGGCTGTTCGACGTGTTGTCCCAGCGCGCGCAGCGCGGCGACGCGTGAGGGGCGGCCGCGCCGGGCGTCGGCGGCAACGCGCGCCAACTCGTTCACGACCCGCGGGTCGCCACGATGGCCGGCTACCGCCGCGGGAACGACCTCCGCCAGCCGTTCGTTTTCGTTGTCGAGCAGCGCGATCAGCGCCGGCAGAAGACTGGGATCGGGCTCCGGTTCGTCCGTGACGGCGCGGACGACGGCGATCCGCGCCTGCACGTTCGTCGACGCCGTCAGAATCTGGCGGATCGCATCGCGCGCGTCGTCCGACTGCCGCGCCACGAGCCGGCGGGCGGCCTCTATACGGTTGGCGGGGTTGGCGTCAGCGGAGTTGAGCGTCGCGACCAACTCCGCGACGCCCGTGCCGATCGATCGGCCGGCGGTTTCGCC
>JBKJRK010000443.1:0-2693 GCA_046593135.1 Tepidisphaeraceae bacterium
CCCTGAACGGCGTGCCGCACGTTCTTGGGGACAAACGCCAATGCAGTTACGGATATTGTGAGGCCGCGGCGAGGCTCGATCGCCCCGTGCCGCCCGCCCGGTCGCTATGATGAGCCAAATATGACTCTCCAACGCAGGCAAATACGGTGGTGGCTGCGAATTGCTCCGTTGCTGGCAGTAGCCGCGGTGCCATTTGCGGGCTCGCCCGAAAGGGCCGAGGGGGTGGAGCCCGCGAAGTTTCATGCCGGGAAGATTGGCGCCCAGGCGGTCTGCGAGAGTTCGGGCCTCGTCGCCAGTCGCCGGTTTGACGGAGTGTTCTGGACCCACAACGACAGCGGAAACCCTGCGTCGCTGTTCGCCGTCACGCGCGACGGGGCCCTGATCCGCGAATACCCCGTCGCCGCGACCAACACCGACTGGGAAGACATCGCCATCGACGACGACGGCCACCTTTATCTCGCCGACACCGGCAACAACACCGGCGCTCGGAAACAGGTGCAGGTGCTCCGTGTCGACGAACCCGACCCCCGCGCACCCCTGCGCGGCACGCCGGCGCCGCTGCGCGTGGGTACGTTCTGGCGGATTAACTATCCCGCCAAGCCGTTCGACTGTGAGAGCCTGTTCGTCTTGAAGGGCACGGCGTATCTCATTCCCAAGCGGCTGAACTTCTCGCCAGCGGAAATCTATCGGTTCGATCTCACCCCGACGCCTAAGCCCGTCACCCCCGAGCGCGTTACAGAACTGCCCGACATCCGTGCCCCCGTCACAGCCGCCGACGTGTCGCCGGACGGCAAACGGCTCGCCGTTCTCACCTTACTCGGCCCGTACCTCTTCGACATCGGCGGCGAGGTGGCGGCCGCCGGTAAGGTCGCTCCGAGGTACGCCCGCTACATCGATCCGAAGATGGAGGCGGTGTGCTTTGTGCCGGAAGGATTGCTGGTCACAAACGAATCGCGCGACATTTTTCTGTTTCGCGACGAGCACTTTACGCCGGTGCGGTAACAGAAAATGTGTCTCAGGCTTGCCTGGCGTCAAGGTCGACGCCAACGTTGTTCTTACCGCGCGAGCATCGTCCGGGAATCGCCGGCGGACTGCGACGTTTGTTCGCCGGGCTGCGGTAGACGTGAATTCCCCCACCGGGAGTTTGCCGGGTGTGGCCGTTACGTGCTGCTTCTCTTCCTCGCCGCCGACGGGTGTTACCCAAGTTTCATGCACAACCCACGGCACGTCGACGCGTAGCTCGCCGCAGGCACGACCCTGTTCGAGATCGCCGAGGCGATCCGCGACGGCCACTTGCGCGAGCGAACGTATGTCACAGCTTCTCGTCGGGCGCAGTGATATATGAGCGCGTCCGCCGGGCGTACGTGCCATTCAAGCGGTCGGAGGCAGGCCGATGTCTTCGTTCCAGAGCTCAGGGCGTTCTTGCACGAAGCGGCGCATGAGGGCGGTGCAGCCGGCGTGGTTGAGGTTGGTCAGTGTGACGCCTTTGGCGGCGAAGAGGTCTTCGGCGCCGAGGAAGTTTTCGTTCTCGCCGATGATCACGCGGGGGATCTTGTAAAGCAGTGCGGTCCCGGTGCACATCACGCACGGCGAGAGGGTGCTGACGAGCACTAGCTGTGGCCAGTCGCGCCGCCGGCCGGCGTTGCGGATGCAAACCACCTCGGCGTGGGCGGTGGGGTCGCCGGTTTGCACGCGGAGATTGTGACCCACTGACAGAACGACGCCTTGCGCGTCAGCCAGGACGCTGCCGATCGGCAAGCCGCCTTCGTTGTAGCCTTTGAGGGCCTGCTGGTAGGCGGCTTCCATCAGATTGTTGACGGCCGACGTGTCCATGCGGCGTTCCTCGTACGTCCCGCGGCGAGCGGCTGGCATGATTCTCCCGCGAAACGAACCTCGTTGTAACAAATCGACGGGGGGGAGAAAGACAATTGAAGCGAATCTTCGGACGGGCCTCATGATGGGAACACAGAAGTAGAAATGAAGCGAGCATTGGGCGTGAGATTACCGGTGGTGGCAATTCACGCCCAACGCTCGCTTTGTCCCCGTCGCGCGGGCGAAACTATTCGGCCGCCGACGTGGGGACGTAAGAGAACTTCTGTCCGCCGATCGCCGCTTCGAACATCAATCCGCCTTCTGGCTTGACGAACACGAGCACGCCGTCGCTAAAGTTGGCCGCGCTGGCGGCGTTGGCTTTGATGATGACGGCGGACGCATTGGCGGCCAAGGCGTATTGGCCGGTCTTGAATTTCTCCAGGGCCGCCTTGTCCTGGAAGACGATCACCTCATGGTACGGCTGTCCACCCGCTTGGGCTCCGATGCTGCCTTGGGTCAGGTCGCTGTAGCCGACCCACTGATCGTCCTGAAAAACGTGGCCGCGGCCGTAAGCGCCGCCTGCGATAAATCCGCCTTTACCGACGGACGGAAATATGGCGTAGCCCGCCGAACGGTCAAGCACGCCGCGGAGCGAGGGGTCTTCCGTTACGACCGTCTTCAAAGTGCTGTCGACGTTGGTATCAAGTTGCTTTCGGTCGGCTTCGCGCTCGGGCACGGTTGAGCAGCCTGCAAAACCGAATAAAAATGCCGCGGAAAGGACGGCGGAAAGGGTGAGTAATCTCATGATATGTTCCTCTCACGGGTTAAAACCAATGATCGATGAAAGCACCCCCGACGCTTTCACCGTTAGAATTCACGTT
>JBKJRK010000050.1:0-14134 GCA_046593135.1 Tepidisphaeraceae bacterium
GCGAGAAATCGAAGGAGTTCGCCGCCGTCGGCGTGGGCGCTCAAGCCGTGAATCGTGCGGACCTGGCACCGCTGGTCGTACCAGCGGTCGTAGATGCGGACGCGGGATTGGCCTTCCTGCAACCGCCGGCCGAGGGTGTTGGGCGGCGTCCAGCCGACGAACACGATGACGTCGTCGGGCTGCTCGATGCTCCGCTTGACGTGGTGCAGCACGCGACCGAACTCGCACGTGGGGCTGGATGCGATGATGACACACGCGCCGGCCTGGCTGTTGATCCCCTTGCTCTGGTCGCGCGACGCGGCGAACGTCACCTGTGACAGGCCGAACAGGTCGCGCTTGCCGATCAGGGCGTTGGTTTCGTCGTCGTAGTTGTCGCGGAACGCCGCGTGAACCTTGCTCGCGTCGACGCCCATCGGGCTGTCGACGAACACCGGAATCGGCGGGATCTTTTTCTCGGCGACGAACTTCTGCATGTACCACAGAATCACCTGCGTCCGCCCGACCGCGAACGACGGCACGATCATCCGGCTGCGGTGCTCGATGCAATACTTCACCGCGTCGAGCAGTTGCGGCTCCACCTCCGCCATCGGCGCGTGGGTCGTGTTGCCGTAGGTGCTCTCGCTGATGATCAGATCCGCCGGCCCCGGCGGCGGCTGAGGGTCGCGGATGATCGGGCTGCCGTAGCGGCCGACGTCGGCGGTGAACAGAAGCGTTCGCGTCGCGCCCGCCTCCTGCCATTCGAGCCAGACGTACGCCGAGCCGAGGATGTGCCCGGCGTCGAAAAACGTGAACGACACGCCTTGGCCGAGATCGGTCTTGATCCCGTAATTCACGCGCTTGAGCCGCCGCATGACGTCCGGCACGTCGTCCGGGCCGTACAGCGGCGTGATCTCCGGCTCGCGCGGGTCGCGGGCGCGCTGGTTCAGGTATTCCGCGTCTTCGAGTTGAATCTCCGCCGCGTCTTCGAGGACGATCCGCACGACTTCTGCCGTGGCGGGCGTGCAGTAGATCGGCCCGTCGAAGCCGGCTTTGGTCGCGACGGGCAGCTTGCCGCAATGGTCGAGGTGGCCGTGTGACAGGATGATGGCGTCGATGCTGCGGGTATCGGCCGGGACGTACTGGTTGATCCGCCGGGCTTCTTCGCGCTTCCCCTGGTACATGCCGAAATCGAGTAACAGCCGGAGCCCGTTGATCTCGACAAGGTGGCACGACCCGGTCACGGTTCGGTCCGCGCCGCAGAATTGAATTCGCATGGCGCGAGCGTAGTGCGTCGTTCGGAAAGCCGCAACTGGCGTCTCGTTGCGTCGCGAGCTACGCTGGCGACGGGTACGGTTTGGCACGGCAGAGGGCATCCCGCATGGGCAGCAATGAAGGACCGTCGGCCTCCGGCGCGCTCGGCGCGACCGCGGCCGGCTTCGTTCCCGGCAACGAGGGTGCGGGCGAAGCAACCAATCTTCGTTCGATCACGCCGACCCAATGGCGTTCCGGCATCGCGGCGTGGCTGGGCTGGCTGTTCGACGGCCTGGACATGCACCTCTACACGCTCGTCGCCATGCCCTTCGTGGCCGAGCTGTTGCTCGTCGACCAATCCGACAAGTCCGTCAGCCTGCACGCGTCGTGGATCCAGGCCGCGTTCCTCATCGGCTGGGCGCTGGGCGGCGCGTTCTTTGGGCGCATCGGGGACAAGCTGGGGCGAAGTCGGGCGCTCGTGCTGACGATCCTCACGTACGCGGCGTTCACGGGTCTGTCGTTCTTCGCGCAGACGTGGTGGCACCTGTTCATCTGCCGGTTTCTCGCGGCACTGGGCATCGGCGGCGAGTGGGCGGTCGGCGCATCGCTGCTCTGCGAAACCTGGCCCCGCCGCTGGCGGCCGTGGATGGCGGCGGTGCTGCAGTCGGCGGTCAACGTCGGCGTGCTGACGGCCAGCGTCGCCGTGTACTTCCTCTCCGCCTATCCCCACCGCTACGTGTTCCTCGTCGGGGTGTTGCCGGCCGTCATCGTGTTCTGGATTCGTAAAGCCGTGCCGGAAACAGAGGAATGGCACAAAGCCCGGTCGCAGCAGTGCGAAGCCCAGCCGGTAACAATCGACCTTTTCCGCGGCGCGGTGCGGCGAACGACGCTGCTCACGATTACCGTCTGCGCATTCTCCCTCACCGCGCACTGGGCGTTCATGTTCTGGTACCTCCAACACCTCGGCAACTTGCCCGAGGTTCAAACATGGGGTTCCCAAGCCGTCGGCGAATTCAAGAGTAAGGCGATGGTCGTCGTCATGCTCGCGTCGATTATGGGCAATTTCCTGGCGGCGCTGCTCGCGAAGCTCATGGGCTATCGCGTTGCGATTCTGCTGATGTGCGTCGCGTACTGTGCGTCGATGCTGTTCACCTATTCGACGCCGCGCGAATACGGCGTGCTGTTCAACCTGCTTTGGGTCGTCGGCGTCTGCCAGGGGGTGTTCGGACTGTTCACGATGTATCTCCCACCGCTGTTCCCGACGCTGCTGCGAACGACCGGCGCCGGCTTCTGCTACAACATCGGCCGAATCGCCGCGGCGATCGGCACGGTCTACTTCGGCACGCTCGCCACCCGCGGCGATTTTCGGATCGACTACCGGACGTCGCTGTTCTACGCCGCGTTCCTTTTCCTCCCCGCCGCCGCGGCGGTGCTATTCATGTCGGAGCCGCCGGACGAGCGACAGAAGACCCCCCTACCGGTGGACTGAAACGAGGCGACTTGGCGAAACGCAGCCGACAGGATTCGAACCTGTGACCGGTGGATTAGAAATCCACTGCTCTATCCAGCTGAGCTACGGCTGCGACGATGGGGGAGTATAACGCGATGGCGGATGGTCGTCGTCATGGGACGTCTGATCGCCAGGCGGTGTACCGAAATCCGGTGCTACGCACCTGTCAGGAAGTGGACCACGTCGCCGTCGCGCATGACGTATTCCTTGCCCTCGGAGCGGAGCTTACCCGCGGCCTTGATCGCGGCCTCTGACTTGTGCTGCTGGAGGTCTTGAAGTGTGAAGATGTTGGCACGGATGAACGCCCGCTCGAAGTCGGTGTGGATCACGCCCGCGGCCTGGGGGGCGGTTGCGCCGACGGCGACCGTCCAGGCGCGAATTTCTTTGGGCCCTGTCGTGAAGTAGCTCTGCAGCCCGAGCAGCCGGTACGCTTCGCGGGTGAGCGTCGCCAAGGCGGGCTCCGTCAGGCCCATGCTCTCGAGCATCTCCTTACGGTCACCCTCGGGCAGCTCGGCGAGCTCCGCCTCGAGCTTGCCGCAAACGGGAACGACAGTGCCGCCTTCCAGCGCCGCGCGCTCGCGCACTTTCTCCACAAGAGGGCCTTTGCCGTGAATGTCGGATTCGTCCACGTTGGCAACGTAGAGCGCCTTCTTGGCGGTGATGAGGCCGAGGCTCTTGATGAGCTTTCGCTCCTCGGGCGAAAATTCCAGCCCGCGGACCGGCTTGCCGTCGTTGAGCTGGACCTTGGCACGCCGGAGGATATCCGCCCGGACGATCGCCTCCTTGTCGCCGCTGCGGGCAAGGCGTTCGGACTTGTCGAGGGAGCTGCTGACGGATTCGAGGTCGGCCAACGCCAGTTCCGTGTCGATCGTGTCGATATCACGGATCGGGTCGACGGTGTCCTGCACGTGCATGACGTCCGCGTCGGCAAAGCAGCGGACGACATGAAGAATCGCGTCGACCTCGCGGATGTGCGTGAGAAACTTGTTGCCCAGGCCTTCTCCCGTGCTGGCTCCCTTCACGATGCCGGCGATGTCGACGACGCGAAGCTGGGCCGGGATCATCTTCTCGGTCTGCTGAAACTGGTGAAGGATCTCAAGCCGCTCGTCCGGCACGGCGACCACGCCGACGTTGGGCTCGATGGTCGCGAACGGGTAGTTCGCGGCCAGCGCCCCCGCGGCCGTGAGGGCGTTGAAAAGGGTACTCTTACCGACGTTGGGGAGACCGACGATTCCGACTTCCAGTGCCATGTTGCGCGTTTCCAGTGGTTGCAGTGCCGCCCGGTCCCGCCGGGCGAAAGCGGGCTACTATAGCGAAAGCCGGTCCGGGGGCGAGGCGGTAGGCGTGGTTTACGTCCCGCCGCAGCGGTCCGGCGCTTTCAGGGGCGTTGCGTCCGGGGCGGCTTTTCCGCCGGTGGTGCGGGCATTCTGGGCGGTGCCTTGGCCGGAGAGGATGACGCGGTTGGTCTGTTGGGATTCACGCGGATCGTCCTGTCGATCCAGATCCTCCGGCGTCATCTCCAGGCTGTGCTGCTCGGCGGATTTGTCCGCCGGCACTTGGAGAGGTGCGTCACGTTTGGGGTCACTTGCTCGATTCAGATCTGCCATCAACTGCTCCGGTTGGCGAACGGGTGTACACGCTTCGAAAGTCGGCAAGCGGTTTGACGTGATTTACCGCTACGGGTACATTTCTTAACCTTTTCCGCCCGGAAAATGTAATAAATGTTGAGCGTCCGGAGGTCTGGCGTTATGACGGCGGACCGTTCCCAACCACGGGGCCGATTACACAACCCCGCGATACGACAAGGATTTACGATCATGCGAGCGAGTGAAATTCGACGAGGCCAGGCCATTATTGTGGACGGCAAACTGTACGTGGTTACCAATGCCGACCACAACACGCCGGGCAACCTGCGGGCGAAGGTGCAGTTCAAGATGCGTGACGTGAGCAAGGGCACCATCATCGACAAGCGCGTCGGCGCGACGGACGACATCGAAATCACGACGCTCGACAGCCGGCAGGTCGAATACCTTTACAGCGACAACGAAGGCCACGTCCTCATGGACCTGGAAACCTACGAGCAAGAATCGATCCCCAAGATCGTCTTCGGCGACGACATCCTGTACCTCAAGCCCAACACCCAACTCACCGCCCACTTCCACGAGGGCAAGATCGTCACGTACGATCTGCCCAAAACGGTGGACTTGAAGGTCGTCGACACCATGCCAAGCATCAAGGGCGCGACGGCCACCAATCAGTTGAAGGAAGCGAAACTCGAAACGGGGCTGAACACCCGCGTCCCGGGATTCATCATTACCGGCGAGACGATCCGCATCAGCACGGACAAGGGCGAGTACATGAGCCGGGCATGATTTCTCGACGTTCCGGATAATTGAAAAGCCCCGGGACCGGTAGGTCCCGGGGCTTTGAGCCTGTGAAGATTTACGTGGCGCGGGCGTGTCGCCCGCGTTCCTCGTGTCGAAAACGCGGGCGAGACGCCCGCGGCACAAAAAGTTCACAGGCTCTTTGTGTTGTATCGGCGGGCAGCAAACCTGTTCGCCCGAACTCGAAATGGCAGATCAAACCGGCGCGAACACAAGGTTTACTTTCCTTCGATCTGGCTCAGGCGTTGGCGGTTTGGAACTCGCTTGAAGAGAGCGTCTGGTTGCCGCTCGCCTCGATCGCCAGCACCTCCCACAAGTAATTGGTTCCGGGTTCCAGAACCTCGCCGGGAACCGTGATGCTGGTCGTCGTCGCCGGGAGATACATGCTCAGACCGATCTTGCCGATCATGTTTGGGTCAGGCTCGCCGTCCTTTTCGATGATCAGTTGGTAGGCGATGATGTCGACCGGCCCGCCTTGAATGGTCCGGGTGACGGGATTCCAACTCACCACGAGGTCGTCGGCCACCGTCGCCCCCTGAGTGGGCGTGAGCAACTGGGGGCCGGCCGGGATGGTGTGCGTGAGCAGCGCCGTGCCGGAGGTTAGCCCACTGCTCTCGCCGTTCTCCATGGACGGGCCGGAGATCGTGTAGTTGCCCGCAGGCATCTTGGCCAGCACCTCTTCGATCGGAACGTCTGCGTTGGCCGGCTCGACCGTCTCGAAGAACAGCTCGGTCACGCCCAGGTCGGCGAGCGTGTTCTGCCCTTCAAACGTCAGGACGACATCGCCGTTGGGATTCTTGACGTCGAGCCGCTGCCAGCCTTCACTATCGATGAAACCTTGGAAGCCCGTGTCGCCGGCGGTGGCGTTGTGCTCGATGATCAGCTTGGCCTCTTTGAGGTTGGGCGGATCGTTTGCGACCGTTGGCTCCGTAATCGTGATGTTGCCGGTCTTGAACGTACTGGAGGACAGCGTTTGGTTACCGCCTTCCTCGATCGCCAGCACCTCCCACGCATACGCCGTATCCGGCTCCAGCGACCCTGCCGGAACTGTGAAGTTCGTAATGGCGGACGGTAGATACGCGCTGAGGCCCATCTTCCCGATCATGTTCGGATGCGGCAGCTCTATTTTCTCGATGATCACCTGGTAGGCGATGATCTTGGCGGCCTGACCGTCGATGGTCTGGGACACCGGCGCCCAATCAAACGTCACCGCCGCGTTCTCGTTCACCTCGGCTGCCGCGGCGGGCGCCAGCAGTGACGGCCCTTGGGGAATCGAGTGAGTCAGCGGCGCCGTCCCGGTGGCGTTTCCCGGAATTGCGCGACCTGCAACCGCCGGGCCATCGACCGCGTAATCTCCCGGAGGCAGTTTCGCGAGCATTTCTCCGATCGGGACGTCGGCGTTAGCAGGTTCGACGGTTTCAAAGAAGAGCTCGGTCAGGCCCAGATCGCCCAGGGCTCCTTTCGCCTCGAAACTGAGAACCCCGTCACCGTTGGGGTCGGTAACTGTAAGCTGCTTCCAGCCTTCACTGTCGATAAAGCCTTGGAAGCCGGTGTCGAGGGCGGTGGCGTTGTGCTCGATGTTGAGCTTCGCCTCCTTCAACGGCACTTCGACGTCGATGCGCCTGAGGGTCAGTTCACCCAACTCATTTTCGCCGCCGTCCTCGAGCGTGTTGTCCCCGCGTCCGCCGTCTACTTTGAGGCGGGTAAACGACGATCCCTCGACGACCAACTCGTCATCGGCGAAGCTGAGTTTGGCATTCACGTCACTCATGAACGTGGAGTCAGTCACGTGTAGACTCGCGCCGAAGAATTGCACCTTGTCCTCGGCGGTGACGTTCGTGAGCCCCGCATCTTCTTGGGAAAAGATCAGCAGCCTGTCGCTGAAAGTCGAGTCGAAGACGGCAACTTGCGTCTTCGAGAGAATCTGCGCCGACTTGGAGAAGCGCGCGTCGACGAAAATCGCCGGGCCGTCCGGACGAATTCGCGTTTCGCCAAGGAATTGAACGGGCCCAGTGCCGCTACCTGTCTGATTCGTGCCATTAAAACCTGTCGGCGGTACGACCTGGGTCACGGGTTGGCCGTTCAGTTCCACGGACACCAGTTGTAAATCGACGACCGTCTCACCGGTGCTGACGTCAAACTTGAACTCCCGGATAAAACCGAGGCCGGGCGCGTAAAGCTTGTGTTCCAGGCCGCTCGGATCAAGAACGGTCGTATCTTTGGTGCGGACGAGTTTGTTGAAGCTGCCGAGGGGGATCGTCGTCGTGTCGTTCACCGCCAGCACTTCTCCCTGATCCAGGGCAATGCCGGGTACAAACTCCTGGTAGTAGGCGTCGCCGACTTTCGGCTTGGCTTCCATGACGATTCCCGCTTGAGCGCCGTCGACGCCGGCCTCAAAGGACCCCGACTTGCTCGAGTCGATCAAGTTTCCCGCGTCGTCGTACTCGAACGACGTGGTGTCTTCTCCGAAGTACCAGACGTTGCCGTTGTCGTCCTGGGCGTGCCAATCGAGGGTGTCCTCGATCATCAGCCCGTTCACAAACACCTTGTCCGTGACGACGCGGGTGACGACGCCGAGAATGGTTTTCGTCTGATTCGTCACCTCTACGACGATCGTCTCGACGACCGGCTCACCGGTGTCCTCATCAATCGATTCTTCTCGATAGGTCCACTTGGTGCCGGGCACCAGCGGGAAATACGGGTTGTTGATGTCGAGGGGATCGCTGAACGTGGCCGAAGCGAGGTTTGGCGCGAACCCCAATTCGGCGGCGGCGTTTACGGCGCCCCCGGTCTTTACCAGGACGTCGCCGTGAATGACGACCTCATTGCGGAAGTTCACGTCGCCCTCATCGCCGCCGCGGAAGTTCACGTTCCCCGCGACGTCGACTGCGCCTCTGGAACCTTCGAGCGCGAATTCACCGTCGCCGATCCTGGCGTTGATGTTGCCGGCGATCTGGACGGCGCCTTGAACGGCAACCGAGTCTACTCCGCCCTGTCGCATGTTGACCTTGAGGTCGCCCAGGTCGCCGGCAAATTCGGCAAACTCCCCGCCGTTAACCTTGGTCTGGTCGAGGCCCGCCACTCGGATCATTCCAGCGGCGGTGCGTGAAATGACGACTTGGTTGTCGCCACTATCTCCTGAAACAGACAAATCGCTGCCTGTACTGAAGGTCGCCGTGACGTCCCCGTCCATCAGGACACGCTTTTCCAAAGTTTCAATGCCCAGGCTGCGTCGGTTCCAATATTTTTTCTCAATTTTTCGCATGGCTGCTCCTGTTTGTTGGTGCCACGGTAAAGAACGTGGGAAACCAGCCAAAACGGGCGCGGAACGGCGAGAAACTGAGCGAAAAAATAAAATCGCGTGGTCCGCGCTCGTTTCACCCGCGCGGTTTCGTTCTCTACTCAGGAGCATTCGACGTGGGTCAGATAAACGCTGCCTCTTGCCGGGTTAGGGTGTACAATCGTCTTCGCGGCTGACCCCGGGGACGGCCCCCGCAGGGAGCGTCTCAATCATGCGTCTCTGGAACAGTCCCTCAAACCGACTGCTCTGTGCCGAGGCTCTCGAAAGCCGCTGGCTCTTGACCGCCGTCGTCCCGACGGATGCCGCTGACGATTTCGAGTTTGAGCTCGAAGACGCCGTGCATGTCGCGATCTCGGATCTTCCCGCCAAAGTCATGTCCGCCGTCGATGCACGCTTCCCGGGTGCAAAACTAGTTAGCGCCGAGCGATCGAATGTAGACGGCAATCAGGAATTCGACGTCGCAGCCGAATTCAAGGGCAGTAATTTCGAAGTGACGGTGGGTTCGGCGGGGGAGATTCTCGACATCGAGCCGCCAGCGGACACTGTCGCTAACAATGACCTCGGCGAAGCCCCTCCCCTTGACGGCGATAACGTTGGCGAAGCCGTTCCCTTACAACTCCCGCCGGCTCCGGCGGCTGAAACGACGCCTCAAGCGGCCAACCCTGCGCCGCAACTCGAATCCGCGCCGACGTTCAATGACGGCGTCCAGATTATCGAATTGGACACGACCGTCATCGATACCGGAGATGACGCCACGACTCCGATCGCCGTCTCAAACCTTCCTCCTGAGATTCTCGCCTCGGTCCGGGCTGCGCTCCCCGGGGCAGTCGTGTTCGAAGCGGGATCCAGCTCCGAGGGCGGCTCGTTCGAGTACGACGTCCGCGCCCAGGTCAACGGTCACGAATTCGAATTGACGCTGGCCCTCGACGGCGAAGTCGTTGAGACCGAAACGCGTCTCTCCTCCCGGAAACTGCCGCAGGCCGTATTGAACTGGGTACAACGAAATTTCCCCGGCGCCGACATTGAAGAAGCGTCAGCCGTGACGAGTGAGGGCGTGCTCGATTACACCGTGGTGATCGATTCACCGGGCGGCGGGCAAATTGAAGCGACGGTCCGAGTCCCGGGATCTTCGCCGCCGAATGATTCGCCCGCAAATCCAGCGGTCACAGTCCCGGGCGTTGGCAGGCCTCAGATCGCGATCACTCCAGCGACGTCCTCCGAGCCTCCTTCCGTCGCGTCGGCGCAGAAGGCAGCCGCCGCATCTGACGCCGCCGGCGAACCGACCCGGCCAAGTGAGTCGGTGGTCAACACCGCGCAACCCACTTTGGCAGGTCCCGCCGCCAGCGTTGGGATCATCTGGGAGGCCGCTCGCGTTCTGGCGGTCACCGCTTTACCGACTCAGGACCTCCCGTTGCTTCAAGCACTAGCCAGCCTCGTGTCCGCGGCCACTCCGACAACTGCGTGGCTCCCCGACTTCCCCGGCGTGCCCAACGACGCCCTGCCGATAGATTTGGCCGTCTTGGAAGAAAACTTAGAAGCGATCACTGCGAGCATTGACGGGCTCATCGCGAAGGCCATCGGCGAAGGCATTCTTGAAAGCGACACCGCACGGCTCGCCCTGCTCGCCCTGCTCGCCCTTTTGCTTTTTGGCATCAAGCTTCTTCTCACAAAATCTGTGACCGCAAAGGGGACTCCTGTGTTGGCGTTTACCGCGGAGAGCTCCACCTGGAGCTGGATCCTGGGCGCCGCCCGCGACCCGAAACGAAACCGCCGTCATTGCGCACCATGAACACCGATTCGCTGGATGCTTTGCTCGACAAACTCAACGGCGGCGACGACGACGCCGCCGAGCGGGCGTTCGTCGCGTATGAGCCGTACCTGCGGAAGGTCGTGCGCCGTCTCTTGCCGTCATCACTGCGTCCGAAATTCGATTCGATCGACATCGTGCAGTCGGTATACGGCGACGTGCTGTCGGCTTTTCGCACGGGTGGGATGCGATTCGGCACCGTTGCGCAGCTCCGGGCGTTCTTAATCAAAGCCACACGGAACCGATTCATCGACCGGGTGCGGCAACACAAGACTGCTGTTCGTCTGGAGCAGCCGCTCGACCATGCCGGGGAAGCGTGTCTGCCGTCGTCGCCGCTACCGCGGCCGAGCGAATCGGCGTCGGCGGGTGAATTGTGGGCGCGGCTGCTGGCGGTGTGCCCGCCGGAGCATCACCAACTGCTGCGACTCCGCCGCCAGGGGGCAACGGCGAGCGAAATTGCCGCCGAGGTGGGCATGCACGAGGGGAGCGTGCGACGCGTCTTGCGCGACTTATCCGTTCGCCTCGCGTGCGACGGCGCGCCCCCGATGTCGGAGGCCGCCGCGCCATGAAACCCCCGACCCGCGGAATTTTCCCGAACGCCGGCGCCCCGGCCGAGCAACTTACTTCCGAGTTCGCCCACGAGATGCGGAAGCGCTGGCGCACCGGCGAACGCCCGCCCGCCGAAGACTTCCTCCACCGTGCCCCGGAACTCTTCCATCGTCCCGAGACCGCCGTCGATCTGATCTACGAGGAATTCTGCCTCCGCCAGGCCGCGGGCGAGAATGGCGCCGAGGCCGACATCCTCCGACGATTTCCGCAGTGGGCGGGGCCGCTCGGCGTGATGTTCGATTGTCACCAGCGGTTGCTCAAGGCGGACCACGACCGGCCGCAGTTCCCCGAGGCGGGGGATCGGGTCGGTGATTTCCGACTCCTTTCGGAGCTTGCACGCGGATCCCGTGGGCGGGTGTTCCTCGCCAACGAGACGGCGCTGGGTGACCGGGCGGCGGTCCTGAAAATCACACCCCTCGACGAGGGACAAGAGCACCTTTCGCTCGCACGTCTTCAGCACACCAACATCGTTCCGCTGTATTCCGTGTTCGATGACCCGGGTCGGCGGGTGCGGGTGCTGTGCATGCCGTATTTCGGACGCGCGACGCTCGCGGTGCTCCTCACGGCGCTTGACGACGTGCCGGTCGCCGCGCGGACGGGCGCCGACGTCGTCCGTGCAATGGACCGCATGGAGACTGGCGACGGACCGCCGGCGCCCGTCGGCAGCGCGGCCCGGCAAATGCTGGAGCAGGTGTCGTACGTCCAGGCGATGTGTTGGATCGCGGCGTGCCTAGCGGACGCGTTGCAATTTGCCCACGAGCGCGGCGTGGTGCACCTCGATCTCAAGCCGTCAAACGTTTTGCTCGCAACCGACGGGCAACCGATGCTTTTGGATTTTCATCTGGCGCGCGAGCCGGTTTGCCCGGGCGGAGCGATGCCGGACCACTTCGGCGGCACGCCGCCGTACATGCCGCCGGAGCAACTGGCCGCGATGCAGTCACTCCAGGACGGCCGGCCCGTTGAAGTCACCGTCGACGCGCGGGCGGATATTTATGCGCTGGGCGCGATGTTGTTCGAGGCGCTCGGCGGCGGTCGACTGCCGGTCTCGGGCGACACGCCGCGAATGGAAACCATCACCCCTCATATCAGCGCCGGCCTTTGCGACGTCATCGCAAAGTGCGTTACGCGGGTGCCGCAAGACCGGTACGCCGACGCGGCGTCGCTCGCCGACGACCTTCGGCGGCACCTGACCGACCAGCCGCTCGTGGGCGTGCCTAACCGCAGCACGGTGGAACGCTGGCGGAAATGGCGCCGTCGCCGCCCGGACACGCTCCGCGCCGGTGCGACCTTCGCGTTCGTCCTTGGCACGGCCGCGGTTTTGATGCTCGGGGCCCGAACCGTGATGCGCGATCGTGAACTCCAGGTCGAGCTCGCGCTCGCCGACGCCGATCGGCAATCGCGTGCCGGCCATTTTGCGGAAGCCGTCTCAACCCTGGAGCGAGGCGTGACGCTGGTTAAGCCGTTCCCGTTTGAGCAACCGCTTGAGCAACGTCTTCTCGAACAGCTTTCGACCGCGCGGCGGCTTCAATTCTCCGAACAGCTTCACGAACTCGCCGACGAGGTTCGCGTGCTATACGGCGTCGAATCCATCCCGGAAGCGCGCCTGCGATCGCTCGCGTCGCAATGTGATACATTTTGGAACAAGCGAGACGCGATCCTCGACTCACTCCGCGGTTCGCAAACGCCGCGAGCGCAACTCGCGGCCGACCTTCAGGACATCGCAATCTTCACCGCGAGCCTGCACGCGAAGCTCTCCCCTGACGCGCCCGAACCCGCCCTCAGGTTCCTCGACGAAGCCGAAGCGATGTTCGGGCCGAGCGCCGCTCTCGATCAGGAGCGTCGAACGCGCCGGCTCGCCGCCGGTTTATCCGAAGCAACGCCCTCCGTGACAGCCCGCCGCAGCCCGACGACGGCGTCGGAACACTGTGCCCTCGGCCGCGCGTATCTCGTGGCCGGCGATCTTCCGCGTGCGATGGAGGAATTAGTCCTGGCGCGTCAACTCGAACCGGCCGGCCGTTGGTCCAACTTTTACTACGGGGTGTGCGCCTACCGGGCAGGAAAACACGAGGAGGCTGTGGCGGCCTTCAGCGTGTGCATCGGAGCCGCCCCGGGCGTCGCGGCATGCTTCTACAACCGCGGCCTCGCATACGTCGCGCTCGGTCGGACGGATGACGCCCTAAACGATTTTGACCGTGCCCTTGCACTCGACCCGCTCCACGCCCAGGCCCGACAAGCCGGCGGTGCCATTCGTTAAAACGGACGCTTTTCCTGGATCCCACTTTCTTCGTCGAGGCGTTCTTTTAGCGGTACGAGGATGTCGATGATCGTGTTGAGGATGCGGATTTGTGACATTGTCGCATCGATACGGTGGATGAGGCCCGGCGGATAAGCGTCGAGGACCGGCCGGGTATCTTTTTCGAAAACGTCCATCCGGCGGCTGATGACCTCATCACTGGCGTCGTCGAAACGGTTTTCCTTGAGGGCGCGGCGGCGCAGCCGTTCGACCATCTTGGCCTTTCCGGCTCGAAGGTAGACGATCGCCTGCACTTCCAGCACGTCTTCGAGCAGCCCTTTCTGCGTTAGATTCCGGGGCAGGCCGTCAAGCACAAGGAACTCGTGCTCGGGGTGGAACTGGTTGATGTACTCCAGCCCTTTCACGTACTGCTTCCACAGGTCGATGGTGAACTCGTCGGGCACAAGTTGCCCGCGCCCGGCATACTCCCAAAACTTGCGGCCGACCTCGCTCGCCAGATCAAGCGACCGGAAAATGTCGCCGGGCGAGTTGTGCATGAACCCCGGAATCGTCCCGATGATCTTCCCCTGCGTCCCCTTGCCGCTGCCGGGGGCGCCGAAGAGCAGAATGGTCTTGTAACGCTGCATACGCGGTAGTCTAAACGCACCAACCGATGATGCCAATGGAAGGGTCATCGGCGACCGGGCCGCGGGCCGGCCCGGTCGCGCTGCCCGGGGGTCCGAAAAGCACGCGGAGGAGGCGGGTGGACTTCCCCACGTTTAGTGGGCGCTTAGACGAGGTTGTTTCAGGCTACCGCCTCGAACGATTCGGGGCTGACGCGCTCACCCGCGCCGGCTCGGCCCGATCGAATCGCGGATCGATCCGCACCACGCCCGGAAACAAATCCCCCGGCATCGTGAACGTAAGTTTCGGGGTCACTCGCAACCTGACGCGAGATTGGCTGAACTGGCGCCACATACTCAGAATGCCTGGGACGGCCCCGACGGCATCGAGCATTTCGCCGACGCCGTGGAACGGCAGTTCGGGAAATTTGCCGCTC
>JBKJRK010000139.1:0-11057 GCA_046593135.1 Tepidisphaeraceae bacterium
CGAACCGCTTCAGGTACGTTTCGGGCGCCTGCCACACGCCCGCCTTGGCGTAGTGCGGGGCGTTGTACGCCAGGTAGAGGAAGAACGGCTTGGGCCCGCCGGCGTGATCGCGAATGAACTTGCGGGCGCGGGCCGTGAACAAGTCCGTCGTGTAACCGTCGACGTGAATCTGTTTGTCCCCGTCCCACAAATCATGCTTGCCGTTCGGCGTACCGTTCTTCTGGGCGGTATCGGTGTGCGTGAAGAAGTCGATCTTGCCGCCACGGAAGCCGAAGAACTCGTCGAAGCCTTTGTGCGTGGGACTCACGTCGTCGCTATAGCCGAGGTGCCACTTCCCGACGAGCCCCGTCGCGTAGCCGCCGGCCTGGAGCATTTCTGCGAGCGTCTTCGCGCCCGCGAGCTTCGGGGCGTCTTCGCCCATCAGCGCCTTGGAAATGCCGAGGCGTTCCGCGTACCGCCCCGTGAGAAGCGCGGCGCGGGTCGGCGAGCACGTCGGGTACGCGTACGCCTGTGTAAAACGCACGCCGGCCTTGGCGATCGAGTCGATGTGCGGCGTCGGGATGTCCGGGCAGCCGTAACAGGCGAGGTCGCCGTAGCCGAGATCGTCCGCGAGAATCAAAACGATGTTCGGCGGACGCTTCTTCGGCGCCCGACCCGCCTCACCGGCGGACAACAGGCTTGTCCCCCCGGCTATCAGGCCACACGCCGCAAATATGATTGATAAGACTTCACGGCGGCGACGATTCGGCACTGACATCGCTGGTCTCCCTCGTTTCTCGCGTCCGACGACGGTAACATCGCGCGTGCCATGATGAACTCGCGCCCACACTCCTTCAACACCGCCACACTTATCTTGTTAATCACCCTCTCGGCGCTAACGTGCGCGGCGCGTGCCGCCGACCCTCCGGCCGCGCCGGATGTGATGGAGATATGGCCCGGCCAAGTGCCGGGGGAACAGGGCGACTTCGGGCCGGAGACTGACAAAACGATTGCCCCGGGGCAAGTCCGCCGGACGAACATCGCGCGCCCGACCATTCAGTTTTTTCGCCCCCCTGCCGACAAGGATACCGGCCTTGCCATGGTCGTGTGTCCGGGCGGGGCCTACAAACATCTGGCGGTTGATCAGGAAGGTCTGCCGGCGTGCAAATGGCTCAATTCGATCGGCGTGACGGCCGTCATGTTGAAATACCGTGTACCCCGCCGGCCGAACCTTGAGAAACACGTCGCACCGCTTCAGGACGTGCAGCGGGCGATGGGCCTCATTCGTCATCGGGCGAAGGAGTGGCACATAGACCCCGCCCGCCTCGGCGTCATCGGGTTCTCCGCCGGCGGCCATTTGAGCGCGTCACTGAGTACGAATTTTGACGAGCGCACCTATCCCGCCGTCGACGATGCCGATCGCGAAAGCTGCCGCCCTGACTTTACGATATTGATCTACCCGTTCTATCTCACACTTGACGACGACCCGACCAAGCTCGCCCCGGAACTCCGCGTGAGCGAAAAGACGCCTTCGACGTTCATCATCATGGCGCAAGATGACCGCGTGGAATACGCCTACGCTTACGCCTTGGCCCTGAAGAAGGCGAAAGTGCCGGCGGAGTTGCACGTGTACGCCTTAGGCGGCCACGGGTTCGGGCTCGGAGCCGACCGGGGTCCGGTGTCGGCGTGGCCGAAACGGGCGGAGGAATGGTTGAACGCCGGCGGATGGTTGAAGAAGCGGTGAATTTCGTCGACAGCGACGCAAAAGTCAGTTGACGCGCAGTTCGCCGCTGTACGGCTGAACGGTGATCGTCAGGAGATGGGGGCCGCTCCTCAGGCGGATGGAACCCGAGGTGAGCGCGGTACACGCGCCGGTTGCGGGGTCGCAGGCGTAGGGCGTGCCGAGCTCGTCGAACGCCAGCGCAGTTTGCGTGTCGAACGAAACCGCGTCGAGCACCACCGACCGCAAGTCATCCTGCCGCGCCGCCCCCAGCGCGACGGTAAACGGAACCTTCTCCACGGGGTGCGTCATCAGCACGGGCGTCGGGGTGATCTGGTCTAAAGCGTCATAGACGTTCGTTCCCACGTTAAACCGGACGTATTGCCGCTTCTGCATCGACACCGCCCGGCTCTGCACGTACGCCAGGTCGGCCATGACCACCCGCGCCATCGAAGCGACGCGTAAATCGTCCCGGCTGCCGATCTGCGGGATAATCATCGCGGCGGAGATCCCGAGGATCGTCACGACGACGAGGATCTCGATGAGAGTGAACCCGCGACGGAATCTGGAGTGTCTGGTTGTCACGGTATGGGTGACCATCGTCTCTCCGTCGCACGAAACCGCGCCCCGAACACCTTCGTTCCGTGGGCGGCCCGCCCATTTCAATGGGCGGGTTCGCGCCGACTCTTCATCTCACGCTGGTTCCGGCAAACACGAAAGCCGCGGCTACTTGTTTTCTTTTACGGTCACCTTGATTTCGCCGCTCTTGAGCAGCGAAATCAGGGTTTCGAGCTTGGCGTTAGTCGCCTTCTGCTCGGCGACCTGCGCCTCGCGTTGTGCGCCCGGATCGGGGATGGCGGCCTGCACGTTCGTCGCGGCGGGTTGGCCGGTCCATAGGCCGAGCAGAGTCAGGCTCTGAAGGACCAGGACCGCCGTTAAGAGCCGCGGGGTGGTTGTTTTGTTTTCCATGTCTCGTCCTCGTGCTTTCGTTTCGTGACGCGGGCCAAATCATTCCCGGCTCGGACACAGGTCATTAGCCCACAGCGCGGCAACATCGGTCGGGATTACTCTCCGTTGTCGGACTGAGCGCCGGCGCCGTTGGCGCCATGAAAATCGCCGGTGTTTTCGTCATAGAACCAGCCGTTTGCAGGATCAGCCGCCGAACCGACTGCGACGATCGTCGACGAGCGGGTCAGCGGGTTCACGGGCGGCGAGGGCAGATACGGGCCCCACTGGCCGGCGGGGTCGATCGAGCCGTCCGTCAGGGTCTTGCTGGTGAAAAGGTCCCAACCGCCACCCGTAACAAGCAGCGGCGCTATGTCACGGTGCTCGATGCGGTACAACTGGACGCATCCTTTGATCGTTTGGAGTTGGTTCCGCATGTTGCTCACCCGGGCATCTTCCGACGCGTTGGCGAACTGAGGAATCACCAATGCGGCCAGGATGCCCAGGATGATCACGACGATCAGGATTTCGACCAGGGTAAAGGCCCTGTTATCGCGACGGCGAGCGGATTCGATGCGAGCGTTCATGGCATTTCCTCCGAGGGACGCACGTTCGATTCTCCGGAACCGTTCGTGCGCGTGAAACCGGGCGGCGGGCTATTCACCCGCCGGCCGGGGAAGGTCGGCGGAAGTTATTCGCCGTCGTCAGACAGAGCGCCGGTCTTGTTGGCGCCGCTGACTTTGCCGAGGGCCACATCGTAGTACCAACCGGTCGTGAGCGCGGCGGCAGTGCCGGTCGCGACGACCGAGGAGGAGTTGGTCAGCGGGTTGACGGCCACATCCTGCATGTAGGGGCCGAACGCGTCGGCGGCAGCCGAGGCCGCGCCGGTGTCGTCGGTCTTGGTCGTCAGCGCCGTCCAGAAACCGGCCAGGGTCGGCGCGGTGTCACGGTGCTGGAGCTTGTACAGCTCGACCTGGCTGCGCAGGGTCTGCAGCTGGCTCTTCATGTTGCTCTTGCGGGCGTCTTCCGACGCGTTCGTGAACTGCGGGATCACGATGGCGGCCAAGATGCCCAGGATGATCACGACGATCAAAATTTCGACGAGCGTGAAACCCTTGCGGGCACGAGTGCGGTATGCGGTCATGACGATGCCTCCGAAAAAACGGTTGTCACTTGCGGGCCCGCAATGCACATTGCGTCGCGGGCCACATCAACACTTCGGTCCGGAGGCTACGCACCCGCCGTTCGTGCCGGGCTACACAGCCCGACACACGCACAGGTCTTCGTCCTCCTCTTCTCCGGCGAAACCTCGCCCCGGGTCCTTCCGGCGTCTCACTGTCATGAGCCGCCGGTCACATCCGGCCCGTTGCGATCCACCCGGCTGGTGCTTACGCGAGCTGCCTCGCGGCCGGGTGATGTGGGTCCTGGGCCTCCTTTCATGGCGTCGGCCTCTGGCCGGTATTTCACCGGCCGGGCAAAATCGTGACCCGGTCACGCTGGTTGCGCGCGGGCCACGTTGTGCTAGTGGATGCATCGGCGGCGGGCGGCGCCGACTTAACCGCCCTGCCCATTCGTCCCAGGCCTCCCGCGTCGTCCCGGACGTTTTTCAACGCCCGAACGGATCCGGAAGACGGCAGCGTGGACGGATGCGCACTGACACCAGAAGAGGAAGACCGATAAGAAAGATCGTGACGTGCCGCGGCCGATTTTCATCGGCCTCACCGGCGGGCTTTCGCCCGCGGTCTTGGAAGGCATGCACGAGCATCCGTTCGGCAGCGTCCTCGATCCTTCGCTCGGCATTCCTTTCGGAATGCTCCACGCGGGACCGGACGCTTTGCGCATCGCCGGGATGCGATTGCTCGCACCCGACGAGCCGGGCCGCTCGACTGCGCACCCGGACGCCGCCTTACGACGGCTTCGCCCTTTCGGGGATCCTCATTCACCGGCTCGTTTTACAACGAACCGGACGCTTAGAGATGTACGATTCAATTCCTACGGGGGCAAATCGGGCGGATCGGTGAAAAGTGGGGGTTTCCGGGCTGGAGAATGAAATGGAAGGGATCAAGTGCCGATAATGTAGCTGCGACGCCCGCGTCGCCTCATGTGCCAGTCACGTCCGCCGCAAGAGGCGACGCGGGCGACGCAGTTACAAGATGTTGTTTCCGTCCTACGCTTCAATTTCGAGGCTGACGTCGAGCGCCGGGGCGGAATGGGTAATGGCGCCGACGGCGATGCGTTCGACGCCGGTGGCGGCGATGGTGCGGACCGTTTCAAGTGTTACGCCGCCGGACGCCTCCAGCTCGATCTGGCCCTTTCGGCCGGCGCGGTTGCGCATTTCGACGGCGGACTGCATTGCGGGGCAGTCCATGTTGTCGAGCAAAATGACCTGAACGCCTTCCACCTTCAGCACTTCGCGAAGTTGATCGAGCGTGTCGACCTCGACTTCCACGAGCCGGCTCGGATCCTCCGACCGGCACTGACTCACAACGCCGGCGAGAAACGTCGCAATGTCCGTCTGCGAGACGGCGGCGAGGTGGTTGTCCTTGATGAGCAGCCCGTCGTACAGGCCGACGCGGTGGTTGAACCCCCCGCCGCAGCGGACGGCGTACTTGTCGAGCAGGCGGTGGCCGGGCAGGGTCTTTCGCGTGTCGTAAATCTTCGCGGTCGTCCCCGCGATCCGGCGGACGAAGCGGTGCGTGTGCGTCGCGACGCCCGACAGGCGCTGTAGAAAATTCAGCGCGACCCGTTCGGCCGACAGCAGCGCGCGCAACGGCCCGCGCACGCGAAGCAGCGGAGTGCGTTTCGCGTCGCTGAATCGTGCTTCGATGATCTCCATGTGAAACCCGGGGATCATCTCGACGCGCAGCCGTTCGTCGTACGCACGGCAGACCATCTCCACGATCGGCAGCCCGCAGACGATGCCGACCTCTTTCTGCACGAACGTCCCAACGCCAATTTCATTCTCGCCGACCATTAGCCGGCTGGTGACATCGTCTGCACCGAGGTCTTCCGCGCGAGCGAGCTCGATAATTGGACGGAGGTGGCTGAAGCTTGGAAACGCGTGCATAAGGTTTTCCGGTGACAAGCGGCGCGGCCGCTACATGATAGGACACCCCACATCCGAGGTGGGACGGCGGCCGACAAATCGGCCGGTAACCGCCACCGGGCTTATGCCGCGGCGGACAAAAGGTGGTGAACCAGCGCGTTCATGTTCATCGGCTTGTTCAGCACGTCATTGGCGCCCAGTTCGCGGGCGTGCGACAGCCGATCGGCGTCGGACGAACCGCTGGTGATGGTCACACGTGTTCGGAGGCGAAGGGAGCAAATGCGGTGTAGAACCTGCTCGCCATCGCCGTCGGGCAGCGTGAGGTCCAGAAGGACATGGTCGGGCCGTGCCGAAAGCTCGCGAAGGCCTTCTTGCATCGTGCCTGCGACCGCCACATTGAAGCCGTGCCCGCGCAGTGCGGTCGCTATTGCCTTCCGTGCAAGGGCGTCGTCTTCAATCACCAGCACGCGCGTCGCCGCGGCGGGTGGCGGAAGAGCGGGGCTCTTCTCGGGCTGGTGCTCGGCCGCGCCCGAGGAGGGCGTGGAGCCTATCGCGGGGACCAAGTTCGGACGCCGCGGCCGCATAGCGGTGTCCGAGTCGGACGTACGCAGGTAGACGCCGTCGAGAGCCCGTCCCTCTGCCCGCCAGTCCACCGAGCCGGCAAACACCCGGCCGCCCGGGTCCCGGTGCGATGACGTTGAAGAATGCGAGGCGCCGCCGGCATGGAATCCGCCCGCGACTGCAAGGGGAAATGGCTTCTGTGATGACTCACCCGCGGCCGAGAACAAAGACGTCGCGCCCGGGTGAAGCGTAAATATAGACGCCGGCGGCTCCGCGAAGGGGACGTGAAAGGACGGCTCGGGGGTACTCGCATCCAAATGGGTTCGGGATTCGAGTGACTCAAACATTGTCGCGCTCGGCGTGTGTCGCATCGCCTTAGGCGCGCGGCCAAGACGTTGGTCCTTTGAAGTTCGTGTGATCAGACTGACGACTGAAGTAAAGATGCTCATCGCGTTTCCTCCGTCTAGCAACTACCCCATGTCCGACACGAGGCTTGCCCCGCATCACGCCAGCCGCGGCTCGGATGCCGCGGCTAGAAACCTAATCGGTGAGCCGTAAGACAAATTGAACAGGCGTATTGACTTTCTGCGAACGCATTTTGTCGGACATGCGTCTCGGGGAATTTTTAAGCGCGAAAGCATCGCTTACGGGCTGGAATCGTTGTCTTAGGATGGGAGCGCAGACCTATCGGACGCAATTATTTCAATTGAGAACGCGAGGTGTCCGGCGATCTGTCGCGGGATGCGTCGGAGATGAGCTTTTTTGCGATGACAAAGTCGGCCGGCCGATCGAACGGCCACGACATTGTGGAAGAATTCGAGGCCACTACTTCGAAACCCGTTTCCCCCGCGCCGGCGTTTTGGGCTGCCAGATCTTGCGCTGCTCGGGCTCGGCGTCGCCGGGCCCGGGGGACCATTGGCTGCCGCTCTTGATCGTCGGGGCGCCTTTGATCTCGTTGAGCTTGTCGCGCAGCTGCGCGGCGCGCTCGAACTCCAGATTCCGGGCGGCTTCGAGCATCTCTTCTTCCAGCAGCTTGACGAGCTCCGTCTGCTCGAGCTGGTTGTCGTTGACGTGAATGGCCTCCTGCACCGTCCTGCGGGCCTTCATCTCCGATTCGATGCTCGTGCGGATGGCCTTCTTGACCGTCTGCGGCGTAATCCCCTGCGCGGTGTTGTACTTCACCTGTAGCTCACGCCGACGACCCGTCTCGTCCATCGCCTTCTTCATGGCGGGGGTGATGGTGTCGGCGTACAGAATCACTTTCGCGTTCACATTCCGCGCCGCCCTGCCGATGGTTTGAATCAGCGACGTCTCGCTCCGTAAGAAGCCAGCCTTGTCGGCGTCGAGGATCGCGACCAGCGAGACTTCGGGAAGGTCCAGCCCCTCGCGCAGCAGGTTAATCCCGACCAGCACGTCAAATTCGCCCTTCCGCAGGTCGTTCAAAATCTCGACGCGCTCCAACGTCTGGATTTCACTGTGCAGATACCGCCCACGGATGCCGGCTTCCTGAATGTAGGCGCTGAGGTCTTCGGCCAGGCGCTTCGTCAGCGCGGTGACGAGCACGCGCTCGCCCAACTCCGCGCGCTCACGGATAGCGGACAGCAAGTGCGGCACCTGGCCTTGCGCGGGGTGGACGATGATCTCCGGGTCGATCAGGCCGGTCGGACGAATCACCTGCTCGACCACTTCCCCGCCGGTCTTTTCGAGCTCGACCTTGCCCGGCGTCGCCGAGACGAAGATCACTTGATTCCACATCTGCTCGAATTCTTCGTACTTCAGCGGCCGGTTGTCCATCGCGCTGGGCAGGCGGAAGCCGTGATCGACCAGAACGGTCTTTCGCATCTTGTCGCCGGTGTACATCGCCTTGATCTGCGACAGCGTGACGTGCGACTCGTCGACGACGAGCAGAAAATCTTTCGGGAAGTAGTCGATCAGCGTATACGGCTTTTCCCCCGGCTGGCGGCCGTCGAGGTGCCGGCTGTAATTTTCGATGCCCGAGCAGTAGCCGACTTCCTGGATCATCTCCAGGTCGTACTTCGTGCGCGCGATGAGCCGCTGCGCTTCGAGCAGTTTGCCCTCGCCGCGGAGTTTCATAACCTGGAGGTCGAGTTCCTCGCGGATCGATTTCACCGCGCCTTCGACGCGCTCTTCCGGCATGACGTAGTGGACGGCGGGGTATATGAAGATCTGGTCGTGGCTCTGGAGCAACTCGCCGGTCAGCGGGTTGATGGCGTCGATCGAAGTAATTTCGTCGCCGAAAAACTCGATGCGATAGGCAAACTCCTCATAACTGGGATGCAGCTCGACGACGTCGCCGCGCACGCGGAACGTGGCGCGTTTGAAGTCAATGTCGTTACGGGCGTATTGGAGATCGACGAGCTTGCGAAGCATCTCGTCCCGGTCGGTCTCGACGTCTTTGCGGATGGGCAACACGCTTTTCGTGTACTCGACCGGCGAACCGAGGCCAAAAATGCAGCTCACCGACGCGACGAGCAAGACGTCATTCCGGCTGACGAGGTTACTCGTGGCGGAGAGACGCAGACGGTCGAGGTCGTCGTTTCGCGAGGCGTCTTTCTCAATGTAGATGTCCCGCTGCGGGATGTACGCCTCGGGCTGGTAGTAGTCGTAGTAGCTGACGAAATACCCGACGGCGTTGTTCGGAAACAGGTCCTTGAATTCCTCGTAAAGCTGGGCCGCCAGGGTCTTGTTGTGGCTGATGACGAGCGTAGGTCGGTTGAGCCGGGCGATGGTATGGGCCATCGTGAAGGTCTTGCCCGAGCCGGTCACGCCCATCAACGTCTGGAACTGTTTCCCTTCACGCGCGCCGGCCACGAGCTTATCGATCGCGTCGGGCTGATCACCTTGCGGCGAATAGGGACTGACGACCTCGAAGTCGGGCATCGAAACCTCCGAACAGGAACCAAACGGGAATTATAGCCTAGGGTTGCGTCGAAGGTCGACTGTCGGGTTGAAACACCAGGTACGGACGAAGCGTTTCGACCGATGCTCGGCCGAATCCTTTGATGAGAAGCAAATCTTCCGGCGATTCGAAGGCGAGCTCGCCCGGTGCGCGGGCCAGTCGACTTTCCCGGAAGTCGATGATGTCCCGGGCACGTCGGTCGCCAATCATCGGGAGTGCGGAGAGGGTTGCGACGTCCGCCGTGTTGGGATCAATTTTGTCCGCGACTTCGTCGTACCGGGGGCCGTGAGGCGGTGGCGGGTCGGGAACGTAGGCGCGGTTGCAGGCGTAACGCAGGGCGAAAATGGGGCACAGAATCGCAAGCAGCGCGACCAGCACCCGGCGTTGCGGGTAGGTCCAGGTCCACGAGCCCTTTTCGTCGGTAGACCCCATTCGCCCTTGCACGGTCGGAGCCGCCCTACTTTTTCTGGAACTGCTTGAATTTTTCCCGCATCTGCTGCAATCGCGTAAACGCCGGCTTCGGGCGCAGCAGGTCATCGAGCATGCCCCCGCCGGGCATGGTGTGGTTGACGTCGGCGAGGTTAGACCAGGCGATGCTTTCGACGAACGGCTTGCTGAGCGCCATGTGATAGTCCGCTTACATCCACTCCCCCTGCAACTGCGGGTCCCAAGCCCGGTGCCACTTGCCGGAAGCGCCGGGATCGAGCCGCCCCTCCGAGGCGTCGCCCGGGTCTGCCGTCCCGCGGCCGGGCGCGCAGACCGCCGTAAGGAACACGGGCTTGCCGAGCGTCGAGAATTTGTCGAGCAAATAGCTCAACTGGAATAGGTCGCGGGTGAAATTGCCGGTTTTCGGCACGCCGATCTCGAGTTCCAGCGCGAACGCCTCGAAGTTGATCCCGGCCTGCGTCAACATTTCAGCGTAAAACAGCGGCGGCACCGCCGACTTCCCACGGGCGTGGTATTCTCCGAAAGGCTTGGTGACGGTCACGAGAGTCTTTGCGTTCGGGAGAATGGTCTTTACCTGTGAGACGAGAAGACGAGTGAGTTCGATGATCTGCTCGAAGCTGAGCGTGAACGTCGTGTTGGTCTGCAACCCGGCCACCACGTTCCATACGCTGATCAGCTTGCGATACCGCGTGACAATTTTCTGGACGTACTCGTACGCCATGTCGCGGAGCATGTCGAAGTCGTGTTCCCAGATGACCATCCAGTCAGGCACCTGCCCCTCGTCGAGCCGCACCAACGGCCCCGCGATCGTCGGGACGCGCCGCTTGCTCAGCATCTCCACCCATTCGTCCAACGCCCCGGTGTCAAACTGCTGTTCCTGCGGCTGAAGCTGTTTCCAACTCATCGGCAGCACGGCGTAATCAAATCCGCTCGCTACCGTCTCCTTGTATTTTTCGTTTTGAACCGTCGGGTCGACCCGGCAGCCGAAGATGTGCTTGACGAAGCTCGTTCCGCCCCGCCGCCGGTTGAGCAGCAGTTCGCTGTGGAAAATGGCAAGCTGCTCCGAGAGGTCGATCCCCAATTCCAGAGCGCGGTCGGCGAGCTTGGCCGCGGCGGCAGGGTCGTCGAGCTTGCCGAGGGCGTCGGCGAACAGCATCGTCGCTTCGTGGAACTTCTGCTGGTGCTTCTCGGTCTTTGGAAAATCAAACAAATTCCAGTCTTCCTGCTTCTGCATGATCTTCATCAGGCGGAAGCGGGCGAACTCGACGTTCAGAATGTACGGCTTGTCACGCGGCTGAAGGCGGGTCGTCTCAATGTGAAAGGTTCCGATGGCGCCGCAGTCCCACAACAGCGACACGCCGACCGGGTGGTCGTCTTTGCGGTTCACGACGAGCAGCCCGTCTTTGAACGTTACTTCGCCCGAAATGGGCACGCTCTCG
>JBKJRK010000239.1:0-2761 GCA_046593135.1 Tepidisphaeraceae bacterium
CGGAAGGTGCGATGTCCCCCTTATGATTCTCCGATGTCCCCCTTATGATTCTCGATGTCCCCCTTATGATTCTCGACCGAGTCGATGTGCAAGAGTTTAAGCCGTCGCATGAAAGGAATCGGCATGCGTTGGTCGCCCAGGAACGCTGAATCGATGGTGGCGTTGGAGGCTTTGCAGCAAAGCAACCGCTGGCCCTTCCACTGGTCAACCCGTCTCGCCGCCTGAAAGATTGGCAGACCCGTGAGGGTCGGCCAATTCGCTTGCGACGGCAATGTGATTCTCAATTGCGGCGGCGGTTTGTCGGCAACCTTGGCGGGTGCGATGCCGGGCGGAGCATAAAAACGTCTTCAAGCGCGGTCGAAAATGAGCTCCGGGTATCGGTTGGCCATCCAGTCGCGGACGGCGGAAACGCCCTGGTCGCTCCAGCCGAGATAGGGGGCCCGAAGTCGGGGGCTACCTTGGAAGAACCCGGCGGCTATCGCCATACCCTTGTCGAAAGCCGGATCGCTGGTGGGTTCCCCCAGACCGGTGACAAACTGCTCGATCTCCTCAAGGAAGGTTGCGGCGCGGCGCTGCATGACCATCGCTTCATCCCACTTACGCGCCTCTGCGGTGGCGAACAACTTGAGCATGAAACTCGGGTTGGTCATCACCACCGAGCTATAGCTCCCGCGCGCCCCCAGTTGCATGGCGGATGCCAGAAGCGGCTCGCCGACGAAATAGGAAATCTGCGGCGTCATCCGAATGGCGTCCTGCAGTTGACCGAAGTGCTGCGCCGCGAAGGAATACTTGACGCCTATGAGATTTGGAGCAACTTCCAGCAGCCGCCGGTAATCCGGCCCCTGGAGAAACCGCTTGGCCCGAGGGATGTTGTAGTGAACCAGGGGCAAGTCGGGGCACGCCGTCGCGATGTCTTTGAAAAACTGCGTGAGTTCGCGGTCGCTCAACTCCATCCAGTAGGGAACCACAACCTGCGCCGCGCCGACTTCGGGCTTAGCCGCAACGTACTCCAACATGCGGATGACTTTCCGGGTGGCGTCGGCGCAGCAGCCGATCTGAAGCGGCATGTCTGCCCGGCCGCATAGCTCGACCTGGATGTCGACCATTCTGCGGAACTCGTCTTCGTCCAAGGCATAGAACTCTCCGGTGCTCCCCGTCGTGTACAGGCCGTGGATGCCGGCGGCAATAACCCTGCCCGTGTTTGCCACGTACGCCTTCTCGTCAAAGCGGTCGTGTTCGTCCCAGAACATCGTGACAGCCGCCCAAACGCCGCGCAACGTGCCGGCGGTCAACCTTTCCCGATCAGACATATACCTGCTCCTTGCCTCGAAACGGCCTTCGTTCTGAGTCGGCCCGGACTTCGACATTCGACGGTAACTCTACCATATTGGCAAGACTTACACGCCTTGCTTCCGGAAAAATACTCATTTTTTCAGAAAATACTTGCAGTGAACGAAAAAATGTCAAGGATCGCGTTCGTGACAATCGCACATGTGGCGCAGATCGCGGGTGTGTCCATTGCGACGGTATCCCGCGTCCTCAACTCGCCGAGCCACGTGCACCCTGACAAGGTGAGGGCGGTCCGCCTAGCGATGCAGAAGGTCCGGTACGAGCCGCAGGGGCGGGGGCTGGGGCGTAAACTTGGCTCGGTTCAGGAGCCGCCGTCCGTGCTCAGCGCCTTCGCGATGGTGGTGCCTGAGGTCTCGCGGGGCTTGTACTGGTCCTTGCAGCAAGGCTTCGCGGCAAAGGCCAACGAGCTGCACCACCAGATTCTGGTCTGCAACACCAAAAACGACGTCTACCGCCAGGGCGATGAAATCCTTCAATTGCTCTGCAAGAAGGTGGCCGGGGTCGCAATCGTCAGCGTGACATCGGCTCCGACGCCGCCCACACACGTCAGCGCCCTTCACGATGCGGGAATCCCCGTCGTCGTGCTGCATCGCGCAATCGAAGGCGTCGAGGCGCCCCTCATACACCTCCCGTTGGAGCAGATCGCTTACACCGCGGGCCGGGCGGCGCTAGAGAAAGGGCACCGTCGCGTGGCATTCCTGGCGGGGAATGAGAACCGCTCCTCCCAGCTTCATGCGGCTGGTTTGAGGCGGGCGCTGCGGGAAGGCGGCGTCGAGTTGGCCGATGAGCTGCTCATTCATTGTGCGATACCGGCCGAACCGGCCGTTGCCGAGAACGAAGCGGCCGTGTCCGAGCAACTCGACCGGCTCTGGGGCATGCCAGAAGACAAGCGACCCACGGCGATCTACGTGCCCCTCGATTGGATCGCCGAAGTCGTTTACCTGTGCCTGATCCGGATGGGCCTCAGCATCCCACAGGACGTGTCGCTGATCGGCTTCGGCGACTCGAATCGTGACGGGGCCATCGCAAAGCGGCTCACGTCGGTGGTCGTCGACGAATCGGATGTCGGTGCCCGAGCGGTGGAACTGATCACCGAAATGCGCCGGGGGAAACGGTCGCTTCAGGACCGGGAGCAATTTCACCTGTCGCCGTCGCTCTCTCTCGGGCAAACGCTGGCCGCACCACCGCCGCAGTTGGCGACGATTTCGACGGCGAAGTGATACGTACTTACGGTTGTTCCTCATGAGAATTGTCGACCAAGGGGTTGTATTTGCCGGCCGGCCCAAGACGGATGCCGCGAGCTGCTGCTTCCCCACGATCTGCGTCCTGGAGACTGGCCGGTGGCTGGCGGGGTTGCGGCTGGCGCCGGCAAAGCTCGGCCGTGCCAAGCGACGTACGCCCGCGTGGCACG
>JBKJRK010000625.1:0-4663 GCA_046593135.1 Tepidisphaeraceae bacterium
CTGTACAAACACACCTTTCGCCGGGCGCTGGCGGATTTCAAGCCGGACCTGGTGTTCCAAATCGACCACTTGCGGTACGAGCATCCAGGCTTGTTCCCGGCCAACCTGCCGTTCGCCTGCTGGGTGCAGGACCACTTGCCGCACCTCAAGACGCAGCGGTCCGCCGCGTCGGTGACGCCGAACGATTTCGTTCTGACCGACGCCGGTCCGGTGTACGCCGCCACATTCGGCTACCCGCGGCGGCAGATCGTCGGGCTGTCGAAACTGACGCGCGTCCCGGCAACGCCGGTAGCGGGCGAGCTTGGAGGCGACGACATCGTGTTCGTTTCCAACGCGTCGCATGTGCCCCATGAAGCGCTTCGCGCGCGGTCGATGGAGTACGACGGAACCGACAGTGGCCGCGCGCTGCTTTCCGCCGCGGGGGCCCGGCTCATCGACGTTTACCAAGCGGGTGGATTCGTCTCGACCTGGTTCGAATTGCTGACGCTCGTGAACACAGTGCAGGCTGAAATGCGGCTGATCATGACGCGCGCCGAGGTCGAATCGCTCGCGGCGTGGCTCTTTCATCCCTTCAACGACGCCCTTTACCGCCAGCAAGCCCTCGCATGGGCTGCCGATGCTGCCGACCGAATGGGCTTACGTCTGGCGCTGCACGGCAACGGGTGGAACGACCACCCTCGGTTCGCGCGGTACGCCAAGGGGCCTGTAAATTACGGCATTGACCTTGAACAACTGACGCGCCGCAGCGCGATCAACTTGCAAATCGTGCCGTACCTGTGCCTGCACCAGCGCCTGCTCGACGGGTTAGTCGCCGGCGGATTCTATCTCATTCGCCGGCATCCGGCAGACACGCAAGTCGGCGCGCTACTCGATTTCCTTCACGCGCACGTCGGGCCGGCCGGCTGCAACGCGCCCCGCGCCCGCGCCGCGATATCGACGCCGTATCGGGACGAGCTCGATGGGCTCATCGCCGCGTGCAAACCTGCGATTGCGACGACTGACAACGACGACCCGGTGGAAATCGCGCTGCACTGGGAACAGATGTGCACGCTACGCCGGGGCGAGCCCGTATTGCCCGCCTACGACGAAACGAGCTTTTCCGACGCGGCCGGTCTTGAACAACGCTTCGGACGATTCTTGGGCGACGCCGGCGCCCGCGATGCGATTCGGCACCGCCAGCGGGCGAGCGTAGCCGAGCGATTCTCCTACGTCGCCGGGGTCGGGCGCGTCGTCGGACAGATTGCTCAGAGAGTCAGTGAGAATGCGAGCGTCGCGCGGATTCCGGAAAGGGAGGCGGCATGAAACTGAGTTACGTTCTCATCACCCGCAACCGCCGGGAGAGGCTGCTGAAGACGCTCAATTTCCTCGCGGGCAATACGCCATTACCAGAAGGAACGTGGGAGACGATTGTCGTCGACAACGCATCGGATGACGGTACCGCCGGGGCGGTTCGCCGGGCATTTCCGGACGTCCGCGTGATCGCGTTGGATGAAAACGAAGGAATGCCCGCCCGCAACCACGCCATTGCGGTGGCGGCGGGGCGGTACATCGCGTTTCTGGACGATGACAGTTACCCAACAGGCGACACTGTCCCCGCCGCGTTGCACTACCTCGCACGACACGCCAAAACCGCGGCCCTCGTCGGCCGGGTCGTGTTGCCGAACGGCATGCTCGAAGCGCCTGCGTTTCCGCGCGTGACGCTCGGCGGCGCGAGCATCGTTCGGCGCTCCGTCCTGAAGGAAATCGGCGGCTTCGCACCGGAGTTTTTCCGTCAGGCCGAGGAGTACGACCTGAGCTTCCGCATCTGGCAGGCCGGATACAAGGTCGAGCGGTTTGAGGACATTGAGTTTCGTCACGACAAGGAACCGGGCGGGCGCAGCTCGTCGGAGATTCATCGCCTTGACTTGCGGAACAACCTGATCCTTGTCGAGCGTTATCTCCCGCGCGAGCTCCGCCGGGCATACCGTGCCGACTGGGTGCGACGGTACGGCCTGATCGCCTTATGCGACGGGCACAAAGCCGCCGTCAGGACGGCACTGCGGGAAGCGCGCGTGTGGGCCAAGCGCGAGGCGTCCATCGGCCGCCGCACGATGAGCACGACCGCGATCGAGCAGTTGTTTGATCTGGAAGGCCAGGCGACGGCGGTGGCGCGTTGGGCCAAGGAAAATCGGATCAAGCGGATCGTTTTGGCGGACTACAGCAAGAACCTCTACGCCACGTACCGTGCGTGTCGAGCCGCGGGCCTGGACGTTTTGGCGATCGCGGATCTGCGGCCGGCGTTTGCGGGGCGGCAATACCGTGGTGTTCCGCTGATGCCGGACGCTGACGCGGCGCGACTCGAGCCGGACGGCGTTGTGCTCTCAACGATAAACCCGGCCCAAATCGGACCGCGCCTCGCGCAGCTTAAGAACCTGTTCCCGTGCCCGGCCCTGCGCCTGTGGGAGCCGCGCTACATCAACCACCCCAGCGGCCGGCGCGACCGGGTGGCAGCCGCTTAGTGTGTCGCAATCGAAGGGAAGCCCAGATGACAAGCCTTGCTACGCTAACGACGACCGACACGACCCGGCCCGATTGGTTCAACGGGGTGGCGATCAACGACAAGACGCTCGCCGCCACGCTCGAGTTGATCTACCTCCGGCCACTCCTCACGGCGCTTCCTCGATCGCACAAGACCGCGCTCGACGTCGGCGCCCATCGCGGCGAAGTTACGGGGGAACTGCTGAACAACGGCTTCCGCGTGCTGGCGGTGGAGCCGCAGGATTTCCTCGCCGACCATCTTCAATCCCGCTTTGCCGCCGAGGTCGCGCGCGGGCGCCTGCACATCCAGCGGTGCGCGGCGTCTGACCGTGTGGGCAAATCGCAGCTTTTCGTCGGCTCGGCCAGCACTGTCAGTTCGCTCGAAGAGGAATGGACGACGGTCGCATTCCCCGCCGAGTTTCGCTCGCCGCGGCGCGTCGTGGTCCCGCTCTGCACCGCCGGCGAACTGCTCGCGCGCCGGGGGTGGGTGACGGTCGGTTTTGCGAAGGTGGACGTTGAAGGCCATGAACTACCGGCGCTGCAGGGATTGTTCAATCACCCCGCCGCCGCCGGAGCGACGGCGTCGCCGCCCGCCGTCGTGATGTTTGAAGCGAATCACTGCTTCCCCGACCGCGCCGAGGCCTGTCTCGACCTGCTGCGGTCGAAGGGCTACCGCACGTTCGACCTGTTCGTCCGCCGGGGGATCGATCCGATCGCCGGCGAACGCTCGACGCAGCCCGGCCTGCCGCCGGCTTGGCGCGGCTGCGGCGTGCAGAACTTCTACGCTAACCTGATTGCGTATCACGACAAGAGCCCTGTAAAACCGAACGAAATCGACCCCGCGGAGTTCGTCCGCGCCTACAACGACTGCAAAGCCGCGGCGCAGGAAGGAACAGTCTGATGGCGACCGCGGTCATCACGGGCACGAAGACACGGGCTTCCGCGCCGTCGCACTGGTCGCGCGTCAGCCGGGTCGTGCGCGAATTTCTGCGCCCGCGCGTCAGCGTTCACCGAACCGCGCGGCTGTCGAACCGAAAAATGATTCAACTCGGCCGGCGGGCGCTGGTCTGCGAATACGTCATCATCCGCGCCGGCGAAGTGCCCGTGAAAATCGGACAGTTCAGCCAGATCGGTCCGTTCACCGTCATCCTGGGCGGCGTCGGCGTCTGCATCGGCGACAACGTCATGATCGGCCCGCACGGCTGCATCGCCGCGGGAACCCATGACCACAAACAAATCGACCGTCCGATGCGGTTCGCGGGCGACCTGTCTAAAGGCCCGATCGTCGTCGAAGACAACGTCTGGATCGGCGCCAACGTCACCCTGACGGACGGCGTGCGAATCGGACGGGATGCGGTCATCGGGGCCAACAGCGTCGTGACCAAGGACGTCGCCCCGTACGACATCGTGGGCGGCGTGCCGGCGCGCGTCATAGGCAACCGCCGCGACCGCGCCGCGGCAGCTAAACACACGCCGGTTGCGGCGCGGGCGGCGTAGAAATTGTTTTCGAGTCGGCCGATATGTGCCACGGCTGGCTTGCCCAGCCGTGTCTGCGGGCAGGGTATCACACGGTTGGCGATCCAACCGTGGCACCGAATGAGGTTGAAGCTATAACCGAGGTGTGTGGGTGGAAGCGTTGCTCCAAACCAATCTCGACTTGACTGCGTTCCCGGTCGGCAAGCGTAACGAGCCAAACCGCGTCGCATGGATCGAGCGCGCGATCGCACAAATACCCGCCGGCTGGAGACTTCTCGACGCCGGCGCCGGTGAACAGCAGTTCCGCCGATTCTGCGGCCATCTCAATTACGTCAGCCAGGATTTCGCCCGGTACGACGGCCAAGGCGATGGCGCCGGACTCCAGACCAAGACGTGGGACCAAACACGTCTCGACATCGTCAGCGACATCACCGCCATCCCGGAACCTGACGGCTCATTCGACGCGGTCCTCTGCACCGAAGTCTTCGAGCACATTCCCGATCCCGTCGCGGCCCTCCGCGAATTCGCCCGGCTTGTGCGCCCCGGCGGAAGGCTGATTCTCACCGCGCCGTTCTGCAGCCTGACGCATTTTGCTCCGTACCACTTTGCCACGGGCTTGAGTTCGTACTGGTATCGCCATCACCTGCCGGCGGCGGGTTTTGACTCGCGT
>JBKJRK010000630.1:0-6964 GCA_046593135.1 Tepidisphaeraceae bacterium
TTACCGCCCCACCGCCCGGTCGGCTTCGTCGAAGGCGACTTCGCCGGAGGCGACCAACTCGTAGGCGAAATGCTGGAGCTTCTCGAAGCGGAAGGCGGACAAGGCCTTGGAGATTTCCTGGCTGGTGGGGTTTTTGACGATGGCGTCGCGGACTTCTTCGGTGGTGTTGAGCATCTCGAAGACGGCCCGGCGGCCGGCGTAGCCGGTGTTGAGGCAGCGGTAGCAGCCGACGGGGGCGTAGATCGTGCTGACGCCTTCGGCAACTTTTCCCATGCGGGATCGTTGGGAGTCGCTCAACGCCGTCGGGGCCTTGCACTGGGGGCAGAGCTTGCGGACGAGCCGTTGGGCGAGGATGAGCTGGAGGGCCTGGGTGAGCAGGTACGGCTCGACGCCGAGATCGAGCAGGCGGAAGATCGTGCCGACGGTGTCTTTGGTGTGGACGGTCGAGAAGACGAGGTGGCCGGTGATCGACGCCTGCATGGCGGTGCGCGCGGTTTCGGCGTCGCGGATTTCGCCGACGAGGATCACGTCGGGGTCCTGACGCAGCACGGTGCGGAGCAACTCTGCGAAGCCTTTTCCCTTTTCTTCGTCGACGGGTAACTGCGTGACGCCTTCGATCTGAATTTCGACGGGGTCTTCGATCGTGACGACGTTGCGCTGGAGCAGGTCGAGCGTGCGGACGACGGAGTAGAGGGTGGAGGTTTTGCCCGAGCCTGTCGGGCCGCAGACGAGCACCATGCCGGAGTCCTGCTCGATGGCGCGGGTGAGCTCTTCTTCCATCCAGTCGGGGAGCATCAGGTTGGAAATCTTCAACGGCGAAGTGGCCGAGTCGAGGATGCGGATGACGAGCTTCTGGCCGAAGACGGAGGGGGCGAAGCTGACGCGGTAGTCGACCCGGCGTGACCCGCCGATCACGCCGGCGGCGACGCCGGGGACGCGGGCGGAGTAGTGACCTTCCTGGATGGCGGATTTCTGGGAGGGGTCGATTTCGCTGACGATCTTCACGAACGCCGCCAGCTTCACGCCGATCTGGTTGGGCAGGCGGGCGGCGTCGACCATGACGCCGTCGCTGCGGAGGCGCAGGGCGTAGAAGTCGCCCTTGGGTTCGAGGTGGACGTCGGTGGCCCGGCCACGGAAGCAGACGAGCAGCAGGAGGCGGAACAGGTCGATCACGCCCCGCTCGGCGCTTTTCGACGGCCCGGCGGCGTGGACCGTGAGCCCGCGCGGGTTGAGCAGTGCGATGTCGGTTTCGCCGAACGGCTTGCTGAGGGACCCCTCGGCCATCCGCCGGAGGTTGTTTTCGTAGTCGGAGGTGTCGAGCGACGCGGCGTAGTCGTCGCCGCCTTCCATGTGGATGGGCGCGGAGTCGTCGTCAACCAGGTCGGCGTCGGTCAGGTCATCGACCGAATCGTCCCCGGCGACTTCGACCAGTTCGGCCAGGTCGGTGAGCGAAGGCGGGTTGGCCTCGGATTCCGGCAGGATCAGCACCAGCTCCGTGCTCCCGATCCGCACCACGTCGCCCGGCTGAAGCAGCGCCGACTTCACCTTCCGGCCGTTCACGAACGTGCCGTTGCTGGCGCCGAGGTCGCGCAGCAGATAGCCGTCGGGGGCTCTTTCGATCACGCAATGAAACCGGCTGGCCATGTTGTCGGCGAGCACGAGCTTGTTTTCACTGTGCCGGCCGATGGACACCGGCTCGCGCCCGAGCACGAGCTGTTTGTTGCCCGCAGCCGTGTTGATCTCGATGTAAGGCCGATGCATAGATGTTTCGTTCATGTGCCCCCCGCGGCCGCTCGGCCGGGCAATCGCACGTGCGTCATTCGAGCGGCAGCGGTAGGGGCGAACCTTGTGTTCGCCCTCGTTTCCGACGCAGGACCGAAGGGCAAACACAAGGTTCGCCCCTACGAAGGCCCCACGTGCGATCGCCCTGGGCCGCCGGGGGACCGGGGCACTCCCCCGCACCCCCGTCGTGCCGTCGAATCGTATCCTACCATTTTCGCTATATCGTTACAGACACCCATGCCGGGGATACAATCCCCCCGTGCGGCTCTCCATCCTTTCACCGTCTGACAAGACACCCGGCCCCGGCTTCGAAACCGGGCCGCGGTCGATCGGGGCGGTGCGGGTGCTTCGCATCAGCATCACCGACCGTTGCAATTTCCGCTGCGTGTATTGCATGCCGGAAGAAGGCGTCCGGTGGCTGCCGCGGGAGTCGATCCTGTCGTTCGAGGAAATCCGGGACGTCGTCCGCGCCGCCGTCGAAGTTCACGGCATCCGGCGGTTCAAGCTCACCGGCGGCGAGCCGACCGTTCGGCACGGCCTGCCCGACCTCGTGGCTATGCTCCGGCGGGTGTTGGGGGTGGAAGACCTGTCCCTCACCACCAACGGCCTGCGCCTGCCCGAGCTTGCGGGGCCGCTCCGCGAAGCGGGGCTGGATCGTGTGACGGTCAGCATTGATTCGCTGCGCCCGGACCGTTTCCGCCGGATCACACGAACCGGCGACCTCGCCACCGTCCTCACCGGCTTGGACCGCTGTGACGCCGTCGGGTTTCCGTCGGTCAAAATAAACTGCGTCACGATGCGCGGGACGAACGACGACGAGATTCCTGACTTCGCTCGGCTCACGCTTGGGCGGAAGCTGACCGTCCGATTTATCGAATACATGCCCCTCGGCGACGCCGCGTTGTTGAGCGGCGGACATGATCGCACGGTCGACGATTCCGAGATCGGACCTGCCGGCGGGTGCGGCGGGCAGGATCGTGGCGGGGATTCGCTCGTACCTGAAGCCGACGCCCGCCGGGCCGTTGAAGACGCGCTGGGCCCCCTTGAGCCGGTCGACCGAGGCTCCGAACCCGGCGTTGGGCCGGCAAACGTGTACCGACTCAGACACGGCGGCCCGCTGGGTCGGATCGGTTTTATCAGCGCGATGTCAGCCCCATTCTGCGCGACGTGCAATCGCCTGCGCCTCACCGCCGACGGCGTGCTTCGATCCTGCTTATTCGAGGGCGGCGAGGTGAACATCCGGGGAATTCTGAGAAGTGGCATTGATGCCGGCGGGCGTCGCGAACGGCTCGCAGGGGCGATGGCCGAGTGCGTTCGCCTCAAGCCCGAGGTTCACTCGCGCCACGGCAATGAGCAGATGAGCCGCATCGGCGGTTGAGCCTCGGATCACATTCTGCCCGCGACGAATGTGACGAAGGCGAGTCCCCAAACGAGCGTGAAAATTGCACCCGCGACGAGGCCGAAGATCGCCCGGCCCATGCCGTGGCGGTGCGGGTTGCGCCGCATGTCCGAGATCGCCAGGAGCCCGGTGATCACCGCCGCGATTCCGAAAAGGCATCCGACGAGCGGAAGAATACTGAGCAGGCCGCAATACCCCGACGCGATCGCCCACCCCGAGCGGCCGACGGGCAGGAGCATGCGCATTCCGGCGTTCTGACCGATGTCATGCTGCGGTAGGCCCGGGTAGCCGTACTGCGGACCGGCATAGCCAATCTGCGCGCCACCGGCAGGCATCCCGACGGGACGCAACGGCGGCGGTTGAATCGGCGGCGGCGACATCGCCGACATGTTGGCGGCAAACGCCGCGACTTCGCCGGCCGGCTGCCACTGGGTCATGCCGTCGGTCCATACAACATCCGTCGTTCGCAATCCGCCCGTCGCCAGCATCCGCTTGACCTCGGCTTCGCCGACCGGTCCGCGCTGCACGCCGTCCCGCCCGTAAAACCATTGTGCGTTGCTCATCACCCGGCTCCTCCCGGCTCACAAACCCTCGGCAATGGCCCGACCCCAAGATCAGGACACCAGCGGCGTCCCACGAACGCCGCCCGCGCGGGATGGACCGCGCGCGGCGATCGCTTCGGCCCGTCGCTGCACGTTGTCGAGCGCAGCCTGCGCCCGTTGCCGATGAAACTCGATCCCTTCACGGTTCAGATCCGGCGGAATCTCCAACGCGCTGCCGAGCACGACGGCCGCAACCGTTCCGGGCTTCGGCACCGCCAATTGGTCCCAACTGCGATTTCGCCAGCAGTCCCGAACGCCGAACCCGACGACAATCAGCGGCATGCCGGTTTTGCTGGCAAGGTACACGGCCCCCGGCTGAACGACGCGCCGCGGCCCGCGCGGCCCGTCGGGTGTAATGGCAAGATGTCGGATCCGGCCCGTCCGCATGAGCGTGCGCAGCGCCGTCAATCCCGCTTTGTTGGTCGACCCGCGAACGGCGTGGCCGCCCATCATTCGCACGACCTGTCCAATCAACTCGCCGTCGGCATGGCGGCTGATCAGCACGGCGAACCCGCTCCCGACGTAGGCCGTCGGAAAGAGCAGCATCTCGTGCCAAAACAGATAAACCCCCCGCCGCATCGTCAGCCGGGGAGGCGTGGAACCGTCGTCGAGGACTATTCGATAAGACAGCGTGCTAAGCCAGACGCGGACGACCCAACTCACGAGTAGGGCTACGCTGCGGATAATGAGCGGGTTTCGTATCTTCATCGAATCTGCGCCACTGCCGTGCCTCACCGCCCGACGCCGGGGCCTTCAACCAGACCGTAAACGAGCACCTCACAACCGGCAACCCGTTTAAGGCAAAATGGGGCATCGGGCGGCGCCATTCTTAACCGGCCCCGCTGGGGATATGATCCGCCGCCCCATATGGCCAAGAAGGTGCGAAACGATTTCGTTGACCGGCTCCAGTACATCGCCTTGCGCGTCGTGTCGATGGTTCTGCATAGCTTTCCGGTCGACGCAAACCTTCGGACGGCCAAGTTCCTTGGTTCGCTGGCGTACCGCATCGACCGCAAGCACCGCGAGCGCGCGCTCTTCAACCTCCGCCGCAGTTTTCCGGAAATGAGCCAGAAGCGTCGGGAACAACTTGCCCTCCGGAGCCTTCAGGACCTGACAATGCTCGCCGTCGAGGTGTTGTTCACCACACGCCTTATTCGGCTCGACACGTGGGCGAAATACATCGAGCTGGACAACTTTCGCGACGTCGTCGGTTTGCTCCTTCGCAAAGACCAGGGGCTGATCATGCTGACGGGCCACTACGGCAACTGGGAAATTCTCGGGTATCTGCTTGCGACACTCGGATTCAACACAACCAGCGTCGCCCGCCCGCTTGATAACCCGTATGTCAACGAGTGGGTGCTCGGCGTGCGCGAACGTCAGGGCCAGCGGATCATCGACAAGAGCGGTGCGACCAGCGAAGTGATCGACGTCTTGTCAAAAAATGGAGCCGTGGGATTCATCGCCGACCAGAACGCCGGCAGCAAAGGCATCTTCGTCGATTTCTTCGGGCGCAAGGCGAGCACGTACAAATCAATCGGCCTGATCGCGATGCAGTACGAAGTGCCCGTCGTGATCGGCTACGCGCGACGCGACGGCACCCGGTTTCACTTCAAGGTGGGCGTGCAGGACATCATCTACCCCGCCGACTGGAAAGATGAGCCGGATGCGCTCCGGTACATCACACAGCGGTACACGAAAGCGCTGGAAGACGTCGTGCGTGCCGAGCCGGGACAATACCTGTGGGTTCACCGCCGGTGGAAGACCAGGCCGAAGGGGGAGGAGCCGGAAACTTACGATTGACGCCGTAGCTGCGACGCCGGCGTCGCGTCGCGGAACGGTTGCTCCGCGTAATGAACGCAACTGGCACATGAGGCGACGCGGGCGTCGCGGCTACAAGCCCAGCAGGCGTCGGTATTGGGGCAGGACCACATCCCATGTGTAACATTCGCGGACCGTCGCCAATCCGTTCTCAACCAATCGAGCGCGCAAGGCCGCATCATTTATAACTCGCTCGACGGCGGCTGCGATTGCTTTCGGCTGGCCGACGGGGACGAGCAGCCCGTTGTGCTCGTGCTGAACGACGTCGCGAATCCCGGGTGCGTTCGTCGCTACGACCGGAACGCCGGCGGCCATCGCTTCAATCAAGACCAAGCCGAATCCTTCGGATTCACTAGGCAAAATGAGCAGGCCGAGTTTAGCGAGGGCTTCGTGGGGCTGTTGAATCGCGCCGTGCAACTCGACGGTGTGAGTTCCGGTTCTCGCAATTTGTCTCTCGATCCGAGCCCGCTCCGGGCCGTCGCCGAAAACGTGCAGGCGAACCTTTGGGCCCATCAGGCCGACCGCTTCGACCAGATCTTTTACCCGTTTCACCGGATCGAGCCGGCCGATGAAACCGACGGGGTACTCGGCCGGCGATGCGGAGGGAATTACTGAACGCTTGAAGGCAGTAGCATCGATCGCATTAGGAATGACGACGAATTGTTCGGGTCGGATCGATGATCGAGCAATGCCGGCGTCCGTGACGGATCTGGACGGAACGATAATCTTGAGCGCCCGCCGGGCCGCCCAACGTTGAGCTTTCCAGTGCCACCCCGGGCGGGCTTGGGTCGTCTGAATGGATTGAAACAGATCGACGCCGCGCGGGACGGCGAGGGCGGCAACAACGTTGGCGTGAACCAGAAAACTAAGCACGATGTCGACGTTTCGGGTCTTGATGAGACGCCGAAGTCTTTTCACGACGCTCGGCAGAGATAAAACGCTGCCGGCGTGAAACGCCGTCACGGGAATGCCCGCCGCCGTCAGTACAACTCCGTTTGGCCCGGCTTCTTTCAACGATGCGACTTCGACCTCATCTCCGGCGTCGCGTAGGCGGATTGCCAATTCCCGCACCACCGTCGGCGTCCCGCCGATCTGCAGGTCGGTGATGAGTAAAAGGATGCGACGGGACACGAGCGGAGACGATACGGCTCGGAATCGTCCGCGGCAACGCGGGGTGCGTGACCCATTCGGCGGCAACCTCGTGGCATGGGCATCTTGCCCATGAATCGCGGTACGCCGCGATTTTCGACCGTACCCGGTCGAATCAGCAAGAGCGAAGCGTTCTTTTGTGCGGGCAGTTTTGACGGGACGCTGCGCTCGTGCTTTCTTGGCCGGCGTACCGGCCGACGTTGCCGAGTACGGC
>JBKJRK010000397.1:0-3262 GCA_046593135.1 Tepidisphaeraceae bacterium
CGAAACGGCCGTCGCCACCGGCTACCTCGTGAGGAACTGGTACGCCCTGAACCCGAACCAGTGGATGCGCGACAACGTCGAGCACTCGGCCAAGGCGTTCCTCGCCCTGACGTTCAACTGCGCCCACTGCCACGACCACAAGTACGACCCGATCGCGAAAGACGAGTATTTCAAGCTCCGCGCGTTCTTCGAGCCGCTGGAATTGCGCCAGGACCGGGTGGCGGGCGAGGCCGATCCCGGGGAATTTAAAAAATACGTGTACGGCGAGGCGTACGGGCCGATCGCCGGCGGGCGGATTGGCGTGTTCGACGAAAAACTCGACGCGCAGACGTTCGTGTACAACGGCGGCGACGAGCGGAACAAGATGCCCGGCAAGCCCGCCGTCGCGCCGGGCACGCCGGCGGCGATGGGCGGAGACCCGATCGACATCCGGCCCGTCGAGTTGCCCGCGGCGGCGTGGTACCCGGGGCTGAAGCAGTTCGTGCGGGAAGAAGAATTGTCCAAAGCGCACGCCGTCGTCGCCGCGGCCGAAGCGCCGTACGCGGAGCGGAAAGCGAAGCTCGCGGCGGCGGGGCGGCAGTGGCAAGCGATCCAAACGGACGCCGCGGGGGCGGTAGGCGACGCCCTCGACCTGCGACGCGACTCGACCTCGCCCGCGGCGCAGCTTGCCGCCGCGACGAATTATCACGAGGCGTCGCTGTCGTTCCGCGTTGCGGAATTAAACTTACGGCTCGCGTGGGCGCGATTGGTTTCGCTGGAAGCGCGCATCGCCGCCGACAAGGCCCGATTTACCGGGCCGGCGCCGACGGTCAGCGTGCCGGAATTGTCACGCCGGGCGAGTCGCGCCGAGCGGGAGGCGGCGCACGCAGCCGCCGAACTCGAACTGGCGACGGCGGCGCATGTGCTCTTCGGCGAACGCCGAGCCCCGGCGACGACCGACCCGGCCAAAGCCGCCCGCGCCGCGGCGGAGCTGCGGCTGCTGGCGGCCAACACCGCCGAATCCGCCGCCCGCATTGCCCTTGCGGCTGAAAGCGATCGATACGCGCCGATCGGCCCCGTCTATCCCCACGAAAGCACCGGCCGGCGGACTGCGCTGGCGAAGTGGATCACCGGCCCGAAAAATCCGTTGGCCGCCCGTGTCGCGGTGAATCACATGTGGCTGCGGCATTTCGGGGCCGCGATCGTCCCGAGCACGTTCGACTTCGGCCGCAACGGCAAGCCGCCGACGCACCAGGACCTGCTCGACTGGCTCGCCGCCGAGTTGATGGAGCACGGCTGGTCGATGAAGCACCTGCATCGGCTGATGGTCACGAGCAACGCCTACCGCATGGCCTCCGGCGTCCCCGCGGTGCATCCGGATGGAAATGCGTTTGCCCTTGAAACGGCGAACCGCAAGGGCGATCCCGACAACCATTGGATGTGGCGGTTCAACGTAAAACGAATGGAAGCCGAGGTCGTCCGGGACAGCGTGCTGTCCGCCGCGGGTCAGTTGGACCCAACGATGGGCGGACCCGACATCGACATGGATCAGGGCTTGGCGAGCAATCGCCGGAGCATTTATTTCACGATTCACGGCGAAGGCAAAATGGGCATGCTCGCGTTGTTCGACGGCGCGGAGGTGACCGACTGCTACAAGCGGACGGAAACCATCGTGCCGCAACAGGCTTTGGCGCTGGCGAACAGCGAGCTGTCGCTCCGCTGCGGGCGGAAACTCGCCGAGACGTTATGGAACGATGTGTCCCAGAAGACGCCGGACGCCGCGGCGCGGAACGGCGCATTTGTTGCGGCGGTATTTCAGCAAGTGCTCACGCGCGCGCCGTCGGCGGAGGAAGAGGCGACGTGTCTGCGGTTCCTGGCCAAGCAGTCCGATGTTGTACGGGGTGTAGTGGCTCCAGCCGCGCCGAAAGATCCGGACAGCCGGTCGCGCGAAGACCTGGTGCACGCGCTGCTGAATCACAATGATTTTGTGATGATCCGGTAGCTGCGACGCCTGCGTCGCCTCGCGCAAATGACGTTGACCGCAAGAGGCGACGCAGGCGTCGCAGCTACGGGAAGGACGAGGATTTCGATGCGAAAATATAGCCCGCAATATGGCCCGCCCTGCGGCCAGATCAACCGCAGAACGTTCCTTGCCGACATGGGAATGGGCTTCGCCGGCCTGGCGATGGGTTCGATGCTCGCGCGCGACGGCATCGTACGCGCCGACGCTTTGGCCGGCGCAGTGCCGTCCTTGCCGACGGGCAATCCACATTTCGCGCCGCGCGCCAAGAACGTCATTTGGATCTTTCTCTCCGGCGGCGTCAGCCACCTGGAGACGTTTGATCCCAAGCCGATCTTGAACGGCTTTCCGGGAAAGACTTACGACGAAACCAAGTTGCCGAACCCGCAGAAGTCGCCGCTTTACAAAGAGCGATCGCGGTCGGTGGGCGGCAAGGACCGCGACCTGTACTCGAAGATCATGCCGCTCCAGGTCGGCTTTAAAAAGCACGGGCAGTGCGGGATGGACGTCAGCGACTGGCTGCCGAACCTGGCGACTTGCGTGGACGACATCGCGTTCGTGCGGTCGATGTACACGACCGACAACGACCACAACGCCGAGTTCCAGATGCACAACGGCCGGCACTCGCTCGACGAGCCGCAGCCGGTGATCGGGTCGTGGATTCATTACGGGCTGGGGAGCCTGAACGAGAATTTGCCGCAGTTTGTTTTTCTCGGGCAGTTCACCGACCAGCGCGTGAAGCAGAACTACATGGCCCATTACCTCGGCCCCGAGCACGCCGGCGTTCAGCTCGCGCTCGACCCCGGCAACCCGCTCCCGTTCGCCGCGCGGTCGGCGGACATGAGCGCCGAAGAGCAGCGAAACCAGTTCGATCTGATCCACGACCTCAACAAGCTGTCGGCCGCCGATTATCCCGCGGACGAAAAGCTCGCCGCACGCATTAAAAGTTACGAGCTGGCGTTCCGCATGCAGATGGCGGTGCCAGAGGCACTGGATTTAACGAAAGAAAGCGCCGAAACCCAACAGCTCTACGGCATCGACAACGAAACTACTGCCGTCTACGGCCGGCGGCTGCTGGCGGCGCGGCGGCTCGCCGAGCGGGGCACCCGATTCACGCTGGCGTACCTGAGCGACTACGGCGAGTGGGATTCCCACCAAGACCTCAAAACCCTCCACGCCCGCTCGTGCGGCCGAGTCGATAAGCCCATCGCGGGACTGCTCAAAGGCCTCAAGCAGCGCGGCCTGTGGGACGACACGCTCGTC
>JBKJRK010000024.1:0-2758 GCA_046593135.1 Tepidisphaeraceae bacterium
CCTGGTAGCAGCGCGACGTCGCACCGCCGGTGCAGATGACCGACATGGTCGACTTGCCGAAGATCAGGCCGTTTCCCCCGGTCGCGACGACGACGGCGTCGGCGCGGAAGGCGCGAATTTGCATCGTGCGCATGTCCTGTGCGACGATCCCGACGCAGTGGCCGTCGTGGATGACTGGCCAGAGAAACTCCCAGAACTCGTACTTGTTAACTTTGCCCTCGGCTTCCCAGCGGCGCGTCTGCTCGTCGAGCGCGTAGAGCAACTGTTGGCCCGTCGTCGCCCCGGCGAAAAATGTCCGCTTGAACAGCGACCCGCCGAACAGGCGCAGGGCTCGCTGCCCCTCCGGCGTGCGGTTGAACGGCACGCCCATGCGGTCGAGCAAATCGATAATCTTCGGCGCCCACTGGCACATCTCCAGCACCGGCGGCTGGTCCGCCAGGAAGTCGCCGCCGAGGGCGGTTTCATCGAAGTGCATCCACTCGCTGTAGCCCTGCTGCCGCGCGATCTCGTTGCAGGCGTTGATACCGCCCTGCGCACAAACGCTATGGCTGCGCCGCACGGGGATCATGGAAAAAAGGTCGACGTCAACCCCGTCCTCCGCCAACTTGATGGTGCAAGCCAGCCCGGCCAGGCCGCCGCCGACAACAATTACTCGTTTTTTCGCTGCTATTGCCATCAGGTAACCTTAGCCGATCGAATCAAATGAAACATTGATTCATCGGATCATTGAATCATTGCTTTGGGCCGGGCGTTCGCTTTTGCGGTACGGACCGACGCGGCGAACATCGCCAAGAGTTCGTTGCCTTCAGCGAGCAGTGCCCCCAGTTTGCTCTGCGAGACAATACCACCTTCGACAAGTAATTCGAACCAGAACACTGTCTCGTCTGCCTCCTCGACCACGATGCCGAGCTTAGAGATGAACTCCTTCTTGGATTTGGCCCGACAAACGGCGCGGTAATTGGCACCGACTGATGTGCCGGAACGAAGCACCTGTCGCCCGATGATTTTGGCCTCTTCAGTCCTCGGAAGAGCGCGATACATTTTTAACACACGCAGTGCAAACTGCTTCGTCCGCGTTTTAATTGTTGTCGATTTAACGAGAGCATTGTCCGTTTTCATTCCGGCCACCTTTCAATGACCCGATGAACCGATCTTTCAATCGCGTAATCAATTTGCGTTACCACATCTCTTTACCCATGTGGGCGCGCTTGTCGTGGATGAATTTTATGTGGTGGTCCAAGTGATCGACGACTGCCTGGAGGTACGACCCGACGGTGATGCGTCCACGCTCGTTGTGGGTGCCGGCGCGATCGAACGCGCTGAGCGGCAGCTTGCGCAGCACGCCGGCGAATGTTTTTCGGGCCGTGTCGACAAACGCGCCAGCGCTCTCGGCGGGCTGGTCGTTGTAGAAAAGGTTGGCGACAAATTTGTTTTCGTCGTAGCCGAGCAGCGTCGGATTGTCCTCGGCGATCATCCGCTTGAGGCGGTCAATCGAAACCATGTCGCTGTCCATGCAATGCACAACGACCTGCTGCATGGTCCACTTCCCGACATTTGCGGCCGGGTCGGGGACGCAGAGCAAATCCTCGCGCGTGAGCCCGCGTATGGCGAGCGACAACTTTTCCCCGCCGGCCTCGTACCGATCAATCAGGTCTTCATGCGCCATGGCCGAGCCTTTGTTGAACTTCCATCAGGTCTTGCCAGTCGAGCCGCGCGCCCGCGAACAAGGCGACGATACCGGCGACAAACGTGACCACGAATAATCCGGCACAAACCAAACCCCACCGGCGCTGCGCCCCGGCACTGATCGTCAGGCCCCAGGTGATCGCCGCCGTCCAAAACCCGTTGGCGAGGTGATAACACGAGGCGAGGATTCCGATCGGGTAGACGACCGCGACGAGAAACCAACTGGTGTCGAAGTGCCGGCCGACCGTGCCCAGAGCGCGGTGCGGGTCGAAGCTGAGGTTTGTTCCGAACAAGCCGTACTTGAGCGACAGCACGTGGAACAGCATGAAGAACACGATGACGATTGCGCTGATCCGCTGAAAAACGTAAAACCAGTTTTTCGTATACGAGTACCGGTTCACGTTCGGCTGGCCGGTGACCGTGATCCAGATGCCGTAAGCGGTGTGGAATAAAAGGGGCAGGTAAATGAATGTCCACTCAATGACCGGCAGGAACGGCAGGCTGTGAATTTTGTCGACCTGATTTTGGTAGACGATGCCGCCTTGGGCGATGGTGGCGTTAACCAGCAGGTGAACGACGAGGTACCCGCCAAACACCAGCCCCGTGAGCGAGTGGAGCCGGCGGAGCAGGAAGTGGTGTCGCGCCGCAAGGCTGCGGTTGGCATGAATTACGGAATCAATTGCGGTCGCGGTGGACAAGTCGAAAGTCCTTTCTGTGGGTCGAGCGGGCGATTATAGGGACGAGACACGCGCGTGCAAAACTGGGGCGGCCGACTCGCGTCGCGTCAGGGCGCGAATTCTTGCAAGTGCGCGGCGACGCCGTCGACTTTTAGTTGTTCGAGCGTGCTGGCAGCGGCGGCATCAAAAGGACCGACGCGCGTCCGGCGGAGTTGGGTAAGATAGCCGCCGACGCCCAAGGCTTGGCCCACGTCGCGGGCGATCGCCCTGACGTATGTTCCCCTTCCGCAATCGACGCGCAGCCGGGCATGCGGCCAGGTAAATTCGAGCAATTCAATGCCGTAAATTTTAACCTTACGCGGCGGCAATTCGACCGTCTGCCCTTCGCGCGCAAG
>JBKJRK010000218.1:0-9812 GCA_046593135.1 Tepidisphaeraceae bacterium
TTCTGCCCGACGATTTTGTATTTCATGCCCAGTCTCCGCCCGCCCCCACATCTCTATTTTGCGCGATTCCGCCCGAGTAGGAAACCAACCCGCTCCGCCCCCAATAAAGACGTCGAAACGGCATGTGGCCGTGTTCGGGCGACACTGTAGAGGCGTACCGTGTGTCGATGTCGTTTCGGCGCCGGAACGCAGGCGAGCAAGATGTTCGCCCCAGTGGAACGGCTGCAGGCGAATGCCTGCCTCAAAGCAGCGGCCGGTGCGTCGCCAGACGCGATGTTATCGGACTAAAGGTTATCGGGTCCGGGGTCCGATGAATTGAATGAACGCACGATCTAACGAAAGGAATATGCCATGTCCCGGAACCTCCTCATGGAATCGCTGCTCGGCCACCTCGCTTTACTGGAACGCCGGCACCCGAAGAAAGCGGCTTCGCCTGTTGCCCAAAAATTGCGGCGTCATCTGTCCCGCTCGCGGCGGTTGGGATCGTAACTACATTTAGTGAACAGTCGTGCCGACTGGCGCAAGGTCCGGTCTGCGTGAGGCTGCTCATAGCAGTTGAACGTGCCCACACACGACCCGCCGCAGCTTGCCGCGCGAGCGGAGGATTAAGCGGCCCATTTCGTCCAATCCTTCGCACCGCCCGGACACCGGCGGCTCGGCGCCGTCGACGACGCTGACCCGGCGGCCGACCAAGGCGTGATGGTTGTCGTATTCCTTCAACAGCACGCCGAACGGATGCCCCGCGCCGCGCGACCAGAGCCGGTGAAGATGCGACGCCGCCGTCGCCAGCGCCCGTGTCATGTCGAGCGGACTGTTTCGAATCTGGGCCAGCGATGTGACGCGATCGCGCAGATCCGCCGGAGCGGTTTTTGGATCGAGATTGACGTTGAGGCCCAGGCCGATGAGGTCGGCCTTGTCGAGCCGTTCACACAGAAGCCCGCCGAGCTTGCGCCCGTTGTGCAGCAGGTCGTTGGGCCACTTCAGCGAGATCGCGTCCGACCCGCACAGTTCGGCCGCCGCATTACGAACGGCGAGCCCGGCGAGCAGGGGGATCTGGTGGGGGAGCAGTTGTTCGTCCACCGGCAAGACAAATGTGACAGTCAGGCATCCGGGCCCCGACCACCACGCATGCGGCCCCCGGCCTCGCCCGGCGATCTGTCGCCCTGTGAGCACGACGGCGGGCGCGTACAGCCCGCCCCGGCGGCGCATGCCGGCGGCGTGGTCGTTGGTGCTGCGGAGCGTTGGGAACCAGTGCAGCCGGAAAGGGCGGAGGGCGGTGCGAAGCTCCCCGACGCGCAGGCGATTGGCCGTCACGGCGTGCCCCCGTCCGTGGCCGCCGACGGCGATTCCGGCGGGATCAGCGGAGCGAGGAGCCGAAGAAGTTCGGGTATGTGTTGCCGCACAACCTTCCACACGATCTCGACGTCCACCTTTGAATATTCGTGAACGATCCGGTGACGCATGGTGGTGATGGCGAGCCAGGGGATCTCGGTGTGCAAGTCACGAAATTCCGGTGAAACCTTTCGCGCGGCTTCGCCGATAATCTGAACCGCGTGCACGACGGCAAACTGCATCATCGCGTCTGACGAGAAGTGTTCAGGGGTCACGCCGTCCGTGAAGAGCACTGCCTTCGAGCAAGCGATCTTCATGTCCAGCAGGTAGGTTTCATCTCGCGGCATAGAGCAGTTCCGCGGTGCGGAGAATGTCGCCGCGCCTGATGTAATTCTCGCTTTGCTCGACCAACCGGCGTTCAACTAGGTCGGCGCGGCGCCCCAGAATAGCCTTCAATTCGCCTTCCATCGAGGCCCAATCTTCGAAGGAATGGCTAGCGCCTTCTTCGAATGTGACCAGGCAGTCAACGTCACTGTCCGGGCGGAAGTCGGCGCGGAGTACCGACCCGAAAACGGAGAATTCGGCGATCCGCCACTTTTGGCAAAACGCGGCGAGGCGGTCGGCGTCAAGTTGAACCTTTAACGCGATCATCCGAAGCATCATACGCAGGCGTGCTGGCCTCTGCACAGTTACCCCTCCAACTCCACCAGCAAATCTCCCGCCGTCACCGTCGAGCCGGTCTTGACCAGCACGTCTTTTACTTTCGCGTCGCGCGGACAGTAGACGGCGGTTTCCATTTTCATGGCTTCGATGCTGAGGAGGCGCTCGCCGGTCTTGACGTCCTGGCCTTTTTTCACGGCGACGTTGCTGACTTTGCCGGGCATGGGCGCGGCGACGTGATCGGGATCATCTTGGTCAGCTTTGGGGTGCTTGTGGAGCACGCCTTCGAGCGAGCGGTCGGCGACGTTCACCTGCCGGGGCTGGCCGTTCAGCTCGAAAAACACGGTCCGCATGCCGTCGTCGCGGGGCTCGCCGGTCGTCAGATACTTCAGGATCAATGTCTTGCCCGGCTCGATCTCGATCGCGATCTCGTCGCCGCTTTGCAGCGGGTACCAGAACGCCGCCGTGGGGATGACGCTCGTGTTGTCGTAGGTCTTGAGGTGCTTGTCGTAATCGAGGAACACCTGCGGGTACATGAGGTAGCTCATCACGTCGACGTCGCGCGGCTCGTGCCCGATCTTCGCCGTCAGCTCTTTCCGCACCGCCGCGAAATCGACTTTCTGCATCTTCGCGCCCGGCCGGCCTTTCATGGCCTTGGCGCCGGCGGAGTCGAGGATGATCTTCTGAAGTACTTTCGGCCACCCGCCGTCGGGCTGGCCGAGGTGGCCTTCCATCATCTCGACGACGCTCTTGGGGAAGTTGAGCTTCTTGTTCGGCGTCAGCACGTCCATCGCCGTCAGCCCGTTGGTCACCATAAACAGCGCGAGGTCGCCCACGACTTTGCTTGACGGCGTCACCTTCACGATGTCGCCGAAAAGCTGGTTAACCTGTGCGTACGTCTCGGCGATGTCGCGCCAGCGGTCTTCCAGGCCGAGGCTCTTGGCCTGCTGGCGGAGGTTGGTGTACTGCCCGCCGGGCATTTCGTGCTGGTACACGTCGGCCGTGCCGGCTTTCATGCCTTCTTCGAACGGGTAATACGATTCGCGGACCGCCTCCCAGTAATCGCTCAGCCGGTTGAGCGCTTCAAGGTCCAGCCCCGATTCCCGCGGCGTGTTCTTCAGCGCCGCCACCATCGAATTGAGGTTCGGCTGGCTCGTCATGCCGCTCATCGACGCCAGCGCCCCGTCGACGACATCGACGCCCGCCTCGCTCGCCATCAACAAGCTCGCGGCGTTAATCCCGCTCGTGTCGTGCGTGTGGAAATGGATCGGCACGTCCACTTCGTCGCGCAACGCCTTCACCAATGCCCGCGCCGCAAACGGCTTGGCAAGCCCCGCCATGTCCTTGATCGCCAGGACGTGCGTCCCCATCGCGACCAGTTCCTTGGCCATCTTCACGTAATAGTCGAGGCTGTATTTTGTCCGTCTCGGGTCGAGAATGTCGCCCGTGTAGCAGATCGCCGCCTCGCAAATCGCGTTCGGCTGTTCGCGCACCGCCTCGATAGCGACCTTGAGATTTTCGACCCAGTTCAGCGAGTCGAACACGCGGAACACGTCGATCCCGTGCGCCGCGCTTTCCTTCACAAACTCGCGCACGACATTGTCCGGATAATTCGTGTACCCGACCGCGTTGCTCGCGCGGAGGAGCATCTGGAACAGGATGTTCGGCACACGGGCCCGAAGCTGGTCGAGCCGGTCCCACGGGTCTTCCTGCAAGAACCGCATCGACGTGTCGAACGTTGCCCCGCCCCACATCTCCAGGCTGAACAGGTTTGGCGTCAGGTGCGCCACGGCGTCGGCGATGCGGAGCAGGTCGTACGTCCGCACACGGGTTGCCAGCAGCGACTGGTGCGCGTCGCGCATCGTGGTGTCGGTGAACAGCAACGGCTTCTGCTTCCGCACCCACGCCGCAAATTTTTCCGACCCCATTTCCAGCAGCTTGTCCCGCATCCCGGGCGGCGGGGGGGTGCCGAGCTTGAAGGACGGAACCTTCGGCTCGGGAAGCTCCTTCTTCGGATTGTATTTGCCCTTCACCTCCGGCCGGCCGTTGATGATGACGTCGCCGAGGTAGGCGAGGATTTTCGTCGCCCGGTCGCGCTTGAGCCGGAAGTTGAACAGTTTGGGCGTGTTGTCGATGAAGGTGGTCGTGGCTTCGCCGCTGGCGAAATCCTTGTGCAGGATCAGGTTTTCCAGGAATGGGATGTTCGTCTTGACGCCGCGGATGCGAAATTCGCGGAGGGCGCGGTCCGTCCGCTTGATGCACTCGTCAAACGTCGTGCCCCACGTGATGAGCTTGACCAGCAGCGAGTCGAAGTACGGCGTAATCACCGCGCCGCCGAAACCGTTGCCCCCGTCGAGCCGGATCGCAAACCCGCCCGGCGATCGGTACGTCGTGAGCCGTCCGTAGTCGGGGATGAAATGGTTTTCGGGGTCTTCGGTCGTGATGCGGCACTGGATGCTGAAGCCGCTCGTCGTGATCTTGTCCTGCGGCGGAATGTTCAACGGATGCTCGTGCAGCTTGTGCCCCTGCGCGACGAGGATCTGGCTCTTTACGAGATCGACGCCGGTGACGACTTCCGTCACGGTGTGCTCGACCTGGATGCGCGGGTTGACCTCGATGAAGAAGAACTCTTCCCGGTCGACATCGACCAGAAATTCAACGGTGCCGGCGTTGACGTAGCCGGCGGTCTTGCAGAGGCGGACGGCGGCTTCGCAGATGTCTTTACGGAGCTGGAACGGGAGGTTCACGCTCGGGGCGATCTCGACGACTTTCTGGTGCCGGCGTTGGATGGAGCAGTCGCGTTCCCAAAGGTGAACGAGGTTGCCGTGCGTGTCGCCGAGGATCTGCACCTCGATGTGCTTGGCGCGGTCGATGAAGCGTTCGATGAACACTTCGCCGCGTCCGAACGCGGCGCCGGCTTCGCGCTGGGCCTCTTCGAGCTTGCCGGCGAGTTCGTCGGCGGTCTTGACGACGCGCATCCCGCGTCCGCCGCCGCCGAAGCTGGCTTTGATGATGAGCGGGAAGCCGATGTCCTTCGCCGCCTTCTTCACCGCGGCGGGGTCGGACAACCCGTGCTCGGTGCCGGGGACGGTGGGGACGTTCGCCTTCTTCGCGAGGCGCTTGGCGGCGGTCTTGTCGCCGAACGCCTCGAGCAAGTCGGCGGTGGGCCCGATGAACGCGATGCCGTTTTCTGCACAGGCGCGGGCGAGCTCGGCGTTTTCAGAGAGGAAGCCGTAACCGGGGTGAACGGCGTCTACGCCGTGCTCTTTAGCGACGGCCATCAGGGCCGGGATGTCGAGATAGCCCTTGACCGGCGAGCCGCCTTCTTCGGGCCCGATCTGGTACGACTCGTCGGCCTTGAAGCGGTGGAGTGAAAACCGGTCTTCGTAGGTGTAAACGGCGACGGTGCCGAGGCCTAGCTCCGTGGCCGCCCGGAAAACACGGATGGCGATCTCACTCCGGTTGGCGACGAGCAACTTGCGCATGATTGGGGAGCATCCTGCTGAAACAGACCGACGTATGGGGTTCTGGCGCGACGGGCGGTATTGTGGGGGCGGGGCGACGTTTTGCAAGGTATCGACGTGGAGCTACGCGAAGCCGTTGAAGCCGCCGCCCGGCGCCCGGAAGTCTGGGCGTCGGTTGAAGCGATTTACGACGCCGTCCAGAAGGAAATCGACGTCCGCCGGCCGGTGTGCGTGACGTCCGGGCGGTGCTGCAACTTCGAGACCTACGGACACCGGCTGTACGTCACTACGTTGGAATTGGCGACGTTTGTGAATCAGTGGTCGGTGACCAGTGGCCAGTGGCCGGTGAAGGCCGACGGGCCGCGCGGAAAGACGCCCTTGCCTATACTGGCCACCGACCACCGACCACTGGCCACTTCCCCCGGCTGCCCGTTCCAAGTCGACAAGCTCTGCAGCGTCCATACCATCCGCCCATTCGGCTGCCGCATGTTCTTCTGCGACGCCACCGCCGCCGATTGGCAAAACCAGACGTACGAACGTTTCCAGGTCGAGTTGAAGACACTTCACGAAAGCCTCTCGGTTCCTTATTTCTACACAGAATGGCGGCAGGCACTTCGCGCGCTGGGATTGGTCCCACAACACGTGGGCGACCGGAATGTAGTTTGAGTACCCGTCAGGCGAAATTATTGGGCTGAAGACGGTCTTTTCCCTTCACTGAGATTTCAACATGAATCGAACTTTGAGTCGCCGCTCGTTTGTGCAAACTGGTATTGCCACAGGATGTTTTTTGGCAGCGGGGGTAAAGGCGTTGGCCGCACCGAATGATGCGCCTGCTGACGTAAATCGGCTAATCCTTTGCGCGCCGTTGACGCATTCAGACTGGATGCTCAAGCCCGGGATCGTATGGGGCGATGCGGGCGTTCGCCACATGCTTGACGCCTGCAAAGCCGCCGGGTGGACGCGCGTGCTCTGGCGGGTATTCGACGGCGGACGCGCGATGTACAAAAGCAAGATCGCTGATCCCGCCACAAACTTCGACGCCGACAGCTTTTACACCCCGCAGAACGAGGCCGAAAAAAAACTGGCCGAGCGATTGGCCCCTGCGCCCTTTTGGGCAAAGCGCGAGGAACTCGTCCAACAGCTCAAGGGCATCGACTACACCCATTTCGACTCGCTCGCCTCGGCAGTCGATTACGGGCACAAGATCGGCCTGCAGATTCATGCCTGGGTGACACTCAACGAAGAAGACCATGCCTGGGGTTTACGCAGCCGATTTTCCCGGGAGCACCCGAAATGCCGCTGGGTCAAACGCGACGGCAGCGTCTATCGTTCGCAGGTAAGCTTCGCCTTTCCCGAGGTGCGGGAGTACAAGCTCGCGGTCATGAAGGAACTGCTCAACTACCCGATTGACGGCCTTTTCCTGGATTGGATTCGAACTGGCGACGTTCGCGACAATCCCCAGACCGACCCGCAAGGCGTAGCCAACAGCGGCTACGAAACACCAAACATCGAAGCATTCAAAACGAAATACGGCGCCGATCCGCATGACGTCCCGAACGACGACCCGCGCTGGGTGGCGGTTCGGGCTGAGCCGCAGACGGTTTTCATGCGCGACCTGCGCAAGCTCACGAAGCTGCCGATCTGCTCGATGGTCACGCACCCATGGGGGTACCGCGGAGAGGACAAGAAAGACGGCAACCTTCGCGGGTTGCTTCTCGACGTGCCGACGTGGTCGAAGGAGAAGTTGGTCGACGCCCTTATTCCCGAAGGGTACTACCGCGACGGCGGAACCGTGGCGACGGCGTACCAAGCGCTGAAGAAAGAGGCCGGCGACGTGCCGGTGTGGTACTACGGCCTGGTGCCGTCGAATGTCGGAGAATTCGAACGCGACTTTGCCGCCGCGAAGAAGCTGGGCGCCCCGCAGATGTTATTCTGGGAAGCCGATTACATCGACGACCGCCCGAACGCACCGGAGTTGAACAAGGCGATGACGGCGCGGTCGGTGCCGCTCGCGCCGTGACGAACGTCCGCCGCCTTGCCGGCTTTGCACCGCATTGCGCGACGCGAAGGCCTGGTAATGTGACGACGCCGGCCTTTACTCGATTTCGGTTTCACCCATGACGGCCTTGCAGCCTACTGATCACGGTGACGCGCGCGTGGCGGCGATCGACGTACACGCCCATTACGGCGTTTACCAAAATCATGCGCTCCCGTTTAACAACGGCTTAATGAGCGCCGACGCCGCGCGAGTCATCGCGCGGGCCCGCTCGGCGGGTGTCGCGGTGACCGTCGTCTCGCCGTTGCAGGCGCTCATGCCGCGCGGCGGCTGTGATCCCGTCGGCGGGAACGAAGAGGCACACCGCGCGGTCGCGGCGGAGGCGCGCGAACTCCGGCAGTGGGTCGTCATCGACCCGCGCCGGCCGGAGACGTTCGAGCAGGCCGGGCGCATGCTCGATACGCCGTGGTGTGTCGGGATTAAAATGCACCCGGAGGAGCATCTTTACCACGTCGCACAGGATGGCCGGTCGATCTTCGAGTTCGCGGCCGAGCGCGGGGCGGTGATCCTCTCCCACAGCGGCGAGGCGAACAGCCTCCCGGTCGACCTGGCCAATCTTGCGAACGATTTTCCGGCCGCCCGCCTCATCCTCGCGCACCTCGGGTGCGGGTGGGACGGCGATCTGACCCATCAGGTGCGGGCCATCGCCGCGAGCCGGCACGGCAACGTTTTTACCGACACGTCCAGCGCGGCTAGCCTGACGCCCGGTCTGATCGAGTGGGCGGTGGGGGAAGTCGGCGCCGATCGCATCCTTTTTGGCAGCGATACTCCCTTGTACGTAACCGCGATGCAGCGGGCGCGGATCGACGCCGCCGAAATCACCGACGCCGACCGGCGTCTGATCCTGCGGGACAACGCACGCCGCCTGCTGAACCTTGGAGATGATTGAGACGACAACCGGTGTCGTCTGACGGTTTATCAGGGCGATCGCGTGTGACCAGTCTGAGACCATTTTGGATTTCGGATTGCCGATTTTGGATCGAAAAAGGGGAACATTCTGCGGGACGATCCAAAATCTAAAATCAGCAATCCTAAACTATCACCCGCAATCGCCCCGGGGGGTCTTGTCGAGTGCAATGTTCGTTTTGACAGACGGACGTGCCCGACGTTAAGCTAGGGACGCATTGACTCGCTGCTTTGATTAGGCACCGAAGGCGTTCAACAGGAAGGCGAGGTCATGAGGATTTTCGTACTCATCGGACTGCTGGCGGGGTCGTCGTTTTTCGCGGGCGGCTGTGCGACGCCGGCTTACTCGGCCACCGAGCGCAATAAGATGATCGCCCGGACGTGGAGCGTCGACGCCCATGAAATCGTCGACGACTTCGATAGCGCGCTGCTGCTCCGCCCGCCCAGCCAGATGACTATCTGGCACATTCGCTAATGACACGGGGGCGAACTTTGGGTTCGCCCCTCTGTGTTCACGCCGCAAGCGAGGGCGGATAGAAAGTTCGCCCCTCTGGTTTTAGCTCACCAGCCGAAGCTTCGGGCCGCGCCGGATGAAGGCGGCGGTCCGAACGTGCTTCCGGCGGGCCTCTTCAAGATGGTCGAGGTACTGCTTCAGAGCCCCCTCGTCAAATTGTGCGAGGAAATGGGGTTGCGCGGTGGCGTTGTAACGGCGGATGTCGTCGATGAGTTGACGTTTGCTCATGGCGGTTTTACTGTTTCAATGAGCGCGACGCAACGCGTCGCGCAGAGTTCCGAAAGCGCGCCAGGCGGATAGCGCGCGACTGATAACCGATATCACATCGGAACGCGTTCGCTCAGAACTTGACCGGAAACAGTAATGACCGATCTTCGCGAGCCAACCCCTCCCGGCGCCGCCGACCCGCTGCACGACCTCTACCGGATGTCCCGCACCGCCGGCCTGGGTAGCGGCGATTATGTGGCGATCAGCAACACGTCGATCCTGGCCCTTTTGCTGGGCTTGGCCAGCCTGCTGGCGATGCTGTACCCGCTGATGTCAATTATCCCGGTGGCGGCGGTGGTTTGTGGGGTTTTGGCGCTGGTGCAGATTCGCTCGAGCAACGGCACACAGAGCGGAAGCGCGTTCGCCGTGCTGGGAATCGCGCTCGGGTTGGCGCTGGGCGGCGTGACCGTCGGGCAGATTGTCATCACTGACTTCCGCGAGCGCAGCGACGAAGCCCGCATCGACGGGATCGTCAAGCGGTTCAGCGAACTGATCGTCGCCAAGCAGTACGACCAGGCCTACCAGACCCTTTTTAGCGACGATTTTAAGAAAGAATTCAGCCAAGAAGCTTTCCAAACCACCTGGGAAGCTTACACGCCGCGCTTGGGCGCAG